>JBDHQG010000113.1:0-9151 GCA_039806925.1 Limisphaerales bacterium | reverse complement strand
GACACGGATACGGAGAACAACAGCCCGGCGACGCCCAGGACCATCAGGCTGATCACCGGAAACAGGATCCGGGTGGTGATGCTTTTTTGTTTCATGTTCGTGGTTTGTTCATGGTTGAAGGCGCGCCGTTGGATTTGTCTGGAACGCCCCGGACGCGCGGCACCAGCACGGGGAAATGTCGCCGCCGTCGCATGGGTGAAAGCTCCTTTGAAAGCAAGGCCCGCCGCGCACGCGCCGCTTCGATTCGAAGCGGATGGCTCCGCGTCGTCGCGCCAGGGGCAGTCACATCAGTTCCAGCATTCATTATGATTGGACCCGCCTCCTCTCGGAGGCTGGCCAAAGGGCCGCGGCGCGCCAGATGGCGCATCGCGGCAAGAGTGATGGTCCGGACCGAACTGCCCTTCTGCCCGCCTTTCACTCATCCCGGGTTCCGGTTCAATGAACCGAATCCACAGCCTTCATCGGAAGAAGATAATTTTGCTCAAGAAAGTTTTTCCCGGACGTGCAGTCGCGCGAGCCGGGCATTGTCCCCGTCCCTGCGGGTGAAAAGAAAAAGGCGCCTGTTGTTTGCAGGCGCCACATGCAGTTCGAGGGATGCTTTCGATTCTCCGGGCTCAGAACACCACTTGTGCGCGGAGGAGCAGGCGGCCCTTGTGACCACGAACGCCATCCTGATCGCCCAGGAGATAGTTCGCCATCAGCTTCAAGTCATCGCCCTTGATGTAGTAATTCAAGCCAAAGGTCCAGACGTCGGTCGTGTTGCCGTCCACTCCCTTGTAAGGATCGAACGTCTCAAACCGGACCACGGCCTGGAGATACTTCGGCAGCACGTAGTAGGCGCCCATCACATACCAGCCGTCGGCCTCGAAGCCATTGCCAGGAACACTGTTGTCCGGCTCATAACGGTTGCGGAGATACTCGGCCGCGAAATCAATCGGGCCGAATTTCACCTGGGTGTCGACACCCCACGCGTTGCGGTCGCCCACGAAACTGTTGTCCACCGCGCCACCCGCCACGGAGTCGATGCCCAAGCCGGACTTGGTGACACCATTGTCCTTGGTGGTGAGGCCATTGACGCCGACATTCCATTCCAGGGACCAATTGTTGACCTCTGTCTTCACCGCGGTGCCCTGCAGGCGCGCCACGTACATGAAGTGATCGTTGTCATTGAAACTGTTGTTCACGCTGGTGCCGTTGAACAGGCTCACCGCGTAGCTCAACTTCTTGTCGAGCACCGAGCCCATCACGCCCGCGCCAATCTGGCGCCCGTCCGTCAGGCGATCGTTCGGAAGCGACCGCTCAATCGTCAGGATCCTGGAATCCGACTGGATTTGTTCCCAGCCATAGTGGGTCTTATACTGGCCCGCCTTCACGTTCGCGAATTCATAGCGGTTCCAGTTCATGTAAAGATCGGTCAGCTGGCCGCGGGAACTGGTCTGCTCACTCAGCGAGTTCGCGCCAAAATCAACCTCTGCCTTGTAATCGAAATGCTCCAGGAAGCTGCCTTGGATGTTCACACGCGCCCGGCGCATGAGGAAGCGATCTTCAATCCCGGTGAACCGTCCGTCCGGAGACCGCCCGAACTCGGCCTGCAACTGCACGAAGCCGCCGAGCGACATCTTGGATTCCTTGCCCGCCGCGCGCACAAAGGCCGCCGGCTTCTTCGGGTCGTATCCCAGCTCCTTCTTCAGTTCACTGTTCTCCTTCTGCAATCCGTCAACAAGCCCTTCCAGCTTCTTGAGCCGTTCGTCGACCGAAGGTGCGTCAGCGGCGGCGGCGTTCCAGGCGCCAAGCGCGCTCATCGCCGCGAGTGCATAGATGGTGGGTGATTTCATGGTGGTTCGTTTTGTTTTTGTCCGCCGAACGGCAGGACGCGCATTACGCGGGGCCGATATAAAACCATTGCCTCAAGAAGCAAAGCCAATTTTGCCATCGTCGCGGCAGGCGCGAGCGCGCCCGTCAGATCGTTCGACTGAAAAAAGATCCCTCTTCAATGCCCGGTCCCACAACCTCACGGAGGAAAACCAAACGCCAGCTTCACGGCCGAGTACTCCGGATGCACCGATCCATCCCGGGCGCGAATGATCAAGGGCGGTTCCGACCATGTCCTTTCCCGCATCCGCTCCGGCAAATCCGTGGCGCGCATCATTCCAAACAGCCCGAGCAACGGCCGTTCGGCTTCGCGCAGCGCGACGGGGCGGCGGCGGACGATGGCAAGCCCCGCCGCCGCCGCGCCGGCGCGAACCCGCGCCTCCTGTTCATCCGGCGTGATGGGAAACACGCAGGCGAAGAATCCCGCGGGAGCGAGATGCCGCGCCGCGGCCACGCAATAATCCGCAATGCTTCCGCGCACCTCGAACCGGCAGGCAATTTTTTGCGGATGATCGCCTTCAATGCCCGTCCCCGGAGGAAAATACGGCGGGCTGCCCAGCACCAGATCAAACCGCTCGTCCGGGCGAATCACCCCGGAGTCCCGGAAGTCACCGAGCCGGATTTCATATCGCGCGTCCAGCCCGTTCCACGCGCGGGATTTCTTCGCGAGCCGGACGCTTTCTTCCTGTGCCTCGACCGTCACGAAGCTGGCCCCGGGCAGCCGCCATGCGGCTATCATCCCCACCGCGCCAATGCCGCTGCCGAGATCCAGCACCGTCCGGGCGCTGGGGCACCAGCTCGTGCCATACCACGCGGCCAGCACGTCGTCGGTCGAGAACCGGTGGCCATTCGCCAGTTGAAACAACCGGAAGTGCCCGCTGATGGCGTCAAGCGTCTCTCCCTGGTCCGCCGCCGGCAGGCCGGTGGACGCCCCGGGGGGCACGGGGCCTGGCTTGGCCCAGCCCTTGAAGAATGGTTCACAGTTCACGGGGAAAGGATGCCTGCCCGGGATTCAGTGAGGCAACCCCTCTCGCTGGCGCGGCAACGATTCGTCCGGCGCGGACGGTGTTGCCCGTATTGGCCGGAGCCTCAAAATCGTAGATTTGCGGGCCGTTTTGCGTTTGACCAGCCCCAGCCCGCGTGGGTAGGGTGCGCACCCTTAAACACAGACAGATTTATGTTCGGAACCATTCGCAAACATTCGACCGGATTGTGGGTTTTCATCATCGTGGTGGTCAGCCTCAGCATGGTCGTCTTCTTCTCCTCGGATGCCACCCTCGGCGGCCGCAATGCCGGCGGTGACTACGGCTCCATCAACGGCAAGCCCATCACCCACTCGGAGTACCAGGAAGCGTTCAACGAAGTCCGCATCTCCCAGTTCCTCTCCACCCGCCAATGGCCGGGCTCCGACGAGGCCTCCGCCCGCCGTGTGGAAAGCGAGACGATCTCCCGCGTTTTCCTCGTGCAAAAGATGAAGGACATGGGCGTGAGGGCCAGCGACAAGACCGCCGCCCTTATGGTTCACGAGCAGCTGGGCGAAATCCCGTATGAGACCTTCGCCCAACAGTTCCTCCAGCCGCAGGGGCTCACCACGTCTGATTACGAGCGCTTCGTTCGCAATCAGGCCGGGCTCCGCCAGCTGTTCCTCGCCGCCGGCGTCAGCGGCAGCCTCGTCCTTCCGTCCGATGCCGAGACCCTCTGGCGCAAGGAAAACCAGGACGTCTCCACCCAGCTTGCCGTGTTCTGGTCCACCAACTACCTCGACAAGGTGGTCATCACCAACGGCGCCATCGGCAGCTTTTACACCAATCGCATGGGCTTCTACCGCCTGCCCGAACGCCAGACGCTCGCCTACGTCGAGTTCTCCGCGTCGAACCATCTCGCCGACGCCGACAAGCGCCTCGGCCAGCTGACCAACCTGAACGAGATCGTTTCCGAATACTATTTCCGTGGCCGCAACGGCACCAACTCGTGGACGGATGAGAAGGGCAACCCGTTGCCGGAAGCCGCCGCGAAGGAAAAGATCAAAGAGGAAATCCGCCTCTCGGAAGCCCTGCTTGCCGCCCGCCGCGCCGCGGCGGAGTTTGGCAATGAGCTGATGGGACAGCCCGATCCCAACAAGGTCGCGACGCTCGAAACGCTCGCGGCCACCAAAAAACTGGCGGTCAAAATCTCCAAGCCGTTCGACCGCCTGTCCGGTCTCGACGAGTTCGAGAATGAGGTCATTGCCCGCGCCACGGAGGAATCAGCGGAGGAAACGGTTCGCGACATGATCCGCCAGAAAGCGGCGTCCCTCACCGATGAACGCCCGGTCCTCTTCAACCCCATCCCCGGCAAGCACGCCGTCTACATCATCGCCCGCAAGGGCAAAGTGCCGAGCGAGCTTCAGCCGCTCGACAAGATCAAGGACAAGGTCACCGCCGACTACAAGACCTTCCTGGCCCTCGACCTCGCCCGCAAGGCCGGCCAGGCGTTCCACATCACGCTCACCAACGGCCTCGCCGCCAAAAAGCCGTTTGCCGACATCTGCGCCGCCGAGAAGGTCAAGGTCATCGACCTCCCGCCCTTCTCCGCCAGCACCCGCAGCCTGACGAACGTGGACTCGCGCGTCAGCCTGCGCCTGCTCCAGAGCGTCGCGCTCGATCTCGAGACCGGCAAAGCCAGCTCGTTCCTTTCAGCCCAGCCCATGACCGAGGGCGGCTTCATCATCTACGCCAGGGCCCGTCCCGCCATTGACCCGGCCAGGATGCAGGAAGATCTCCCGCGCTTCGTGAACCAGCTGCGCAACTTCCGCCAGAACGACGCCTTCCAGCAATGGTTCCGCAAACAGGTCGAGCTCGCCAAGGTCTCCGGACCGAAACGCGAAACCACCATCAGCGGACAACCGAACTAGCCGGAATCGGATCGTTGCCTTTGAATCTCGAAGAAACCCGGCGGGTTTTCCCCCGCCGGATTTCCGTTTCAACGTGAGCGAACCCATCAAACTCTCCTCGCCCGCCACCCAGGAATTCTGGGAAATCCCCGTCCTCTTCGAGGACGATGCCCTGCTCGCCGTCAGCAAGCCCCCGGGCATGTTGACCTCCCCGGATCGCTACGACCCCGAGCGGCCGAACCTGATGAAGCTGCTCCACGGCGGCATCAAGGACGGCAAGCCCTGGGCAAAAGCGCGCGGGCTTTCCTACCTCGCCAACGCGCACCGGCTCGATTTCGACACCAGCGGCATCATCCTTCTCGCGAAGACCAAGCCCGCCCTCGTCACCCTCGCGAACCACTTCGGCAACGAGAAGCCGGTGAAGATCTACGTCGCCATCCTGCCCGGCACGCCGCCCGAACGGCAATGGGAGGTCAACGCCCCCATCGGCCCGTTCCCCGGTCGTCCCGGCCAGATGCGCGTGGACCCGAAGAACGGCAAGAAATCCCGCACCGCGTTTGAAGTTCGCGAACAGTTCCGCGGCTACACCCTCGTGCAATGCCGTCCCTTCACCGGACGCACCCACCAAATCCGCGTGCATCTGAAGCACTGGGGCCTGCCCATCTGCGGCGACCGCGTCTACGGCGGGCGTCCGCTCTACCTCTCCGAGCTGAAGGACACCTACCGCCTCAAGCCCGGCAAGGTCGAACGCCCGCTCATTTCCACGACCGCGCTCCACGCCGAGGAACTGATCATCCCGCATCCCGTCACCGGTGCCGAGGTGAAGATCACCGCGCCGTGGCCCAAGGATTTCACGGTGGCGATCAAGAACCTCCGCCGCCACGCGCCCGGCATCCCCTGGACCTGAGCCGGAACGATGCAGCAGGAAATCGCGAACGGCGGACTGCCGCGCCGGTAGGACAGCGCTTCCAGCCTGTCCCGAAGCTCTCCAACGCCCACACCAAACGGTTTGGCTCGGCGAACCATCCTTGTCCATTGCCCACCCTTTGCAGTGCGGGACAGGCAGGATGCCTGTCCTACTTTCCACTGCATCGTTCCGTATAGCCTGTCTGAAAATGAGGTGACGGAGTGCGCCCCCCAAGCGCAGAAGGGTGGGAGAGTACGCGATCCCGGAATCGTTCCACCTGACCGGAAATTCAATCGCATCGTTACGGCTTGAACGTGCCGCGGCGAGCGGCTACCGCGTGAACGGCTGGGACTGGCGCAGGTAGGCGAAAAGGTCGCGGAGTTGCTCATCGTTCAAATCGTCGAGCAATCCTTCCGGCATCAGGCTGCGACCGGTGGGTTCGAGCGAGCGAATGTCCGCGGCGCGCAACGTGATGTCCTGGCCGTCGAGTCCGCGCAGCACCGTCACCTGCGCGTCGCGGTCGGTCAGGAAGCCGCCGAGGTTGCGCCCGTCGGCCGTCTCGATCTCCACGTAGGCGTAGCCTTCGCGAATCTCCGCGTTCGGATTGAGAATGCTGATGAGCAGGGTGCCGAGATTGTCGCGTTGATACGCCGTGAGATCGGGCCCGACATTGCCGCCCTTGAAGAACAATTTGTGGCACCCGGCGCAGCGTTGGTTGAAGTGCGCTTCGCCCGCGTAAGGATTTCCAGGCGCGCGTTTCAAAATCACCTCCACCTCGGCGATGCGCTTTTGTAAGGCCGCCGAAGTCGCTGTAATCGCGCGTGGGAAAACTTTCACCGCCAGCCCGGCAACCGCCTTGTCCTTCGACTGCCGCAATCGATCCGCGATGTCGGGCGGAATCAACGTCGAGTCAACACGCCGGGACTGCACCGCTTCGAGCAGGCTCACGGCCGACGCCGCCCGGCTCGTCAGCAACGCCAGCGCGGCGGGCCGCACTTCGCTGGAGAGCTTGGGCAAAGCGGCGAGCGTGTCGGTCGCGATGGCGGAATCATCGAACGCCGTGAGCGCAGCAAACGCGGCCTTGCGCAACGCGACGGGTTGCTCGCCGAGCGCGACGGCGAGGAGTGGTTTCACGGCCTCGATGGCGCGCACTTCGCCAAGCGTGCGGATGTAGAGCTGGCGATCTTCCAGCTTCGACTTGGCGTTCTGGATTTGCGCGAGCGCTTCGTCCACGGCGGCGGCATCGCCCTGACGAACGCGCATCACGAGCGGCGCATGACCCGTCGCCGCGAGAGCCGAGAGCAGCTCATCGGGCAGACCGGACATCGCGCGGCCCCGATAGGCTTCCTCGAAACCTATCATGAGCTGCGCGGTGTGATTCGTGGACGGCGCAGCCCGCAGCAGCCGGGCGCAGACGAGCAGATCCTGACGGCGTCCCTCGACCGCGAAGCGTCGCATCAGGCGCGGCAGAAGATGTTCCCGCACCAGCGGACGATCCCACAGTGTTGGTGATTGGAAGAGAGCGAGGACGGCGGCGCGATCTTTCGCGAGGTGCGATTCCAGCGCCCACCAGCACAGGAGCGGCACGAACGGATCGGTGACATCGGCATCGTGGCCGGCCAGCGCGTCAACGAGCGACAGCGCCGGCGCGGCCGGGAGACGACGCGCGGAGGATGCCATCTGCGCGCGCACGCGAACGTCCGTTTCCACGCGGGCTTGCGCGATCAACGCCTCGGAGAGACGCGGGGGAAGTTCATTGCGATCTCCCAGCACGCGCGCGGTCCATTCGCGGATCGTCGGCGAAGGATGTTTCAAGGCCGCGAGCGCGGTGGCGTCGTCGAGCCCGCCAGCCTGATGCAGCGCCCAGAGCGCCGCGAGCGGAGCGGAGCCGCTGGCGAGCACGGAACGAAGTTTCGACTGAACTTCCGGCGTCGCGCGCCAGCCCAGCACACGCGCCGCCGTGTGGCGGTGCCATTTGTTGGGATGCGAGAGCAGCGCGATCAGCTCGTCCGTGCCCTTGCGCGCGAGGTTGACGTCCTTCTCCAACGCCGAGCCTTTGCCGCGCAGGCGATAGATGCGGCCGGTCGTGGGATCGATCTGGCTTTGGTAGTGCTGGCCGTGCGCGATGTAGTGCTCGTAGAAGTCGGCGATGTGCAGCGAGCCATCCGGCGCGTTCGCGATGAACACGGGACGAAAGCCGTCGTCCGCGCTCTTCGCCACCTGATCCAGATCCCGCGTGCCGAACGTCGCGCCGCGGGTCTGGCGTTCGGTGGCGACGACCAGGCTGTGGATGGGATCGATCCAAAACATCTGTCCCTGCCGCGACGCCGGAAGCGCCGTGCCTTCGGCCACGGCCACGCCGTGCGTGAAGCGTTGGATCGGCGCGGCGAGTTTCATCCACGGCAGTTCACCGAAGGAATAGGGATTGCGCGGCGGGCCGAACTTCCCCGGGTCCACGCCCTGTTTCATGTAGTAGCCGCCTTGCTGGTAATGCCAGCCGCGCGTCTCGGCGCCATTGTGTCCGCTGAAGAGCCGGCCTTCGCCGTCGAGTTCGAGCCCGAAGACATTGCCGCTGCCCTCGGCGAAGATTTCGTAAGCGCGCGTCTGCGGATGATACCGCCAGATCATGCAGCCCTCGAAGTAGACGCCGGGCGCATCGGCGGCATCGAGTCCCGGCCGCACCACGCGGCTCGACGTGGTGCTACCTTGACCGCCGTAAATCCAGCCGTCCGGTCCCCACACCAGACCGTTCGCGACCGAGTGCGTATCTTCGAGACCAAAGCCCGCGAGATGAACCGTCGGCGCGCCATCGGGAATGTCGTCGCCGTCGCGATCCGGATAGAACAGCAGATACGGCGTGTGCATGATCCAGACGCCGTCGCGTCCGGGCAGAACGGCATTGGCCATGTTGAGGCCATCGACGAAGACCTTGTGCCTGTCGAAACGCCCGTCTCCATCGGTGTCCTCGTGAATCGAGATCACGTCGCGTCCGCGGTCGTGGTTCGGCGGCGCGGGCGGCACCTTGTCGTAGTGCGCGCGGTAATACTTGTCGCGGCTGAGCATCTTCACGCCGGCGGGATACGGATACTGCCGGTACTGCGCCACCCAGAGCCGGCCACGGGCGTCGTAGCTCAAGTGCGTCGGCTGGGCGACGAGTGGCTCGTGGAGCAACTGCTCGAGGATCAAGTCATCCGCCGTGGTGAAGTTTGTCGCGGATTGCTCCGGAGAAAGCTTCGGCCCGTGGACGAACTGCGCGGCTTCGCCGAGCACACGATTGGATTCGTGATATTGATCGAACGCCGCGCGCGGCGGCTTCTCCTTCGTCGCGCCACCGGAAGCCCACGAGGCATCGTCGCCGGCCCGCCATTCCCAATCGCCCGCGAGCACGCACTCGTTGAAGTAATCCATCACGAACGGCGCTTCCGTGAGAAAGCCGCCGGGGCCGGACGCGTTGTAAACACGGACGGCAATCGCGTTCCACTCGCCCTTCTTCAACAGGC
>JBDHQG010000112.1:0-9210 GCA_039806925.1 Limisphaerales bacterium | reverse complement strand
CAGCGAGATGCCCTCCTGCCTGCGCTCCTCGGCCACGCGCACGTTCTCGAAATAACCCGTCGCGTAGAGGTTCCGCACATCATCGTCTAGGCTGTTCCGGTTGAACGTGTCGCCTTCCTTCATGCGGATGTTCGCCCGCACGAGCGATTCGCTCACGGACTGCGGGCCGACGTTGCTGACGGTGATGCTGGTGACCTTGATCGGCGCCGGGGCGGCGAATTGCGCCTGCACGGTCGTGGGGAAGCCGTTCAGCGCCCACCAGAGCACGCAGCCAAACACGAGCGACGACTTCCGTCTAATGATCCGCCGGAATGTCTTCACCACTGATTTTGGCCGCGCTCTCGAACCGCGTGCATGATTTCAAAAAGGTTAAGTTGATGTCCCCGGTGGGACCGTTGCGCTGCTTGGCGATGAGGAGCTTCACCGGGATCGTCTCCGGCGGCGGACCGGCCTGGTCCTCCTCATCGTCCTTCTCCCGCACATCGCGGTAAAGCAGCGCCACCAGATCGGCATCTTGTTCGATGGAGCCCGATTCGCGCAAATCGGAAACGCGCGGCGCGCGCTTTTCTTTCTCCGACTCGCGGTTGAGCTGCGCCAGCACCACCACGGGAACGTTCAGTTCCTTCGCCAAGCCTTTGATGCCGTTGGAAATGTCCGCGATTTCCTGCTGGCGGTTTTCGGCTCGGCGCGCAGTAGAGTGGAGCAGCTGGAGGTAGTCAATGATGAAAAGCTTCACCCCGTGCTGCTGGTGCATCCGCCGCGCTTTCGCCCGCAATTGCAGGATGCTCAGCCCGCTCGTGTCATCGATAAACAACGGCGCCTTCGCCAGCTGCCCCGCCGCGTTCGTCAGCTTCGCGAAGTCCCGCTCCGCCAGAAAACCCTCGCGAATCGCCCGCGAGTTCACCCGCGCCAGCGACGACATCATGCGCATCACCAGGGATTCCGAAGTCATTTCCAGGCTGAAGACACCGACCGGCACCTTAAGTTGCACCGCCGCGTGCTCCGCCATGTTCATGACGAGCGAGGTCTTGCCCACGGACGGCCGCGCCGCGATCACGATCATCTCCCCCTCGTGCAACCCGTCCGTCATCTTGTCGAAATCGATGAACCCCGTCGCGATGCCCCCCAGCTGCCCCTGCCGCTGGTGATACATCTCGATGTGATGAATCGCCCGATGCACCAGATCCTTCATCGTTGGCGCGCTGGCCGCCACGCGATCCCCGCTGATCTTGAGAATGTCCCGCTCCACCTCATCCAGCAGCGCGTCCACCTCCCCCTGATGTTCATACGCGCGCGACACCACCTCCGTGCAGGTGCCGATCATCTGGCGCAGCACGAACTTCTCGCGCACGATCTCCAGGTAATAATCCAAGTTCGCCGCCGAAGGCATCGCATCCGGGAGCGACGCCAGGTAAACCAGCCCGCCCACGCCTTCGAGCTGCTGCCGGTCCTTCAACGTCTGCTGCAACGTGATGAGATCGATCGCCTCCTTCTTGTCATACATCTCCAGCAACACCTCGTAGATCGCGCGATGCCGCAGGTCATAGAGCATCTCCGGGCCGTTCTTGAGCTTCTCCACGCAATGCCCCAGGCACTCGTGCGGAGAAAGCATCACGCACCCCAGCACGCCCTGCTCGGCCTCGACGGAATGCGGCGGCAGCCGGTCCACCTTGGTGGGATCGGCCAGCGTCGCCTTGCGGCGGCGCCCTTTCTTGAAATCTGCCGACGGACTGCCGGACGGTTCTTCCACGGAATCGATCACCGCTGGAGTCTGCCGGAAACCGCGCCGGACGCAAATTCGCTTTGGAACAAACTGCTCCCAACCCGTCCCCAGCTTGTTCACGGGTTATTCAGAAGCCCTGCGCCGGAGCCGCGCCGGTAGGACAGCGCTTCCAGCCTGTCCCGAAGTTCTCCAACGCAAACACCAAACGGTTTGACTCAGCGAACCATCCTTGTCCATCGCCCACCGCTTTGCAGGGCGGGACAGGCAGGATGCCCGTCCTACTTTCCCCGGCCTAAAGCCCCGGCTCGCGTTTGGGCGCGAACAGGGTGGCGCGTTTCTGGCCTTCGGCGATTTGTTCCTTCGTCATCTCGCCGGCGATGAGGTCGCGATTCTTCGCCCCGTTCGCGTGGCCCTGCGCGGCGGCGAGATTGAAGAACTTGAACGCCTCCACGAAATCCTGCGGCACGCCGTGGCCGCGCGCGAGCAACAGGCCGAAGTTTGTCTGCGCGCCGGCCACGCCCTGCCCG
Source organism: Limisphaerales bacterium (assembly GCA_039806925.1). GTDB lineage: Bacteria > Verrucomicrobiota > Verrucomicrobiia > Limisphaerales > JADJPG01 > JADJPG01. The sequence continues at coordinate 6,960 of JBDHQG010000112.1, read as the reverse complement.
GCGGCCTTGCGGAACCACTGCGCCGCTTCGGATTCGTTTTTCGGCACGCCCTGTCCGGCGGAAAGCAGCATCGCGAGGTTGTTCTGCGCGATGGCGTCGCCGCGCTCGGCGGCCTTGCGATACCAGGCGGCGGCTTCCACCTCGCTCTTCGGCACGCCGCGTCCGTGGTCGTGCATGAAGCCAAGGGAGCATTGCGCCACCGCGTGATTCTGCCCGGCGGCCTTCTGAAACCATTTCACCGCCTCGGCATCGTTCTGCGGCGCGCCCTGGCCGTTCGCCAGTTTGCGGCCGAGCAGATACTGCGCTTCCGCGAGACCGCCCTCCGCCGCGGCGTACAGCCACTGGAGTGACTCGGCTTCGTTCGCGACGACACCGCGGCCGGCCTCGAGAGCGAGGCTGAGCTGGAACTGCGCGCGGGCGTGATTTTTTTCGGCGGCCTGGCGCCAGCACTTCACGGCTTCGACGTGGTTGAGCGGCGCGCCATCGCCTTTGTCGAGCATGTGACCGAGCTTGAACCGGGCCTCGACATCGCCGTTCTCGGCGGCGGCCTTCGTCGAATCAAAGACGGAAAGAGCAGGCGGAGAGAGCGCCGGGACCGCGACGCGTTCGGCGTCGAGCAGCGCGATCATTTCGATGGCGGGCAGCCAGTCGGCGAGACCTTCGCGCCAGGCGAGATCGGACTTGAGAATCTTCCGCTCGGCGAAATGCAGGCGGAACTCCGACTCCGGGTAGGGCCCGAACTGCTCGCCATGGATCAGAACGTGGATGCGATTCGACATCGGTCGTGGACCGCACAGTAGGCGAAACGCGCGCCAGGTCGGAAGTCTTTTTGCGGCGGCAGCGCGTTGCCGGGCACAACTGGATACTGCTCCCACGGACCGCGGACGGTCCCCGTCCGCAGCGCGTGAAGCGCACCGGCATCGCGGAAATTGACCACAACCGCGGCCCGCGCGGCGCGCTGCGAGCCGGGACGGCTCGCGGTCCGTGGGGTCAAGATGCACCCGTGTTACCGGCACGCGAGTGAGTTGGTCTGAAGAGCGAGTGCGGAATTGAAATTCGCACGTCGCCTCTGCCGGCAAGATGCCGGCAGCTGCTATTGCGCCTTTCCGTTCAGCGTCGGGCGCTTGGTCGCGCCGAAGCCGACGTTGGTTTCGCTGTCGAGCGTCAGGTCGTCGCCGGTGAACTTGAGCTTCAGCGTGAGATGGTAGGGTGTTTCGACGGCGCAAATCTTGATCTGGAGCGAGTCATCCGCCGTCCAGCCGAACGTGCCGGCGAGCGGTTCATCCGGGAAGTCCGCAAGGTAACCGCCCGCAAACGGTCCGCGTCCGGGACGCCACTGGCGATGGCCGCAGGCGACTTTCGCGTCATGGCCGTTGACGCGAACCGTCAGCGTGAGTTTGCCGTCGGTCGAGGTGGCGAGTTGAACACTCTCGAGCTTTTGGTCGTTCGCCGGGAACGTATAGGTGCGGTTGGCCGTGCGGACGGCTTGCGGAGATGTCGAGGCGCCGGCAGCGGGTTTGATCTCCAGGGCGGCGAGGCGATCAGTGAGTTGCTTTTGCGTTGCACGGTCGGCTTTGATCTTCCTCGGTTCCATCGCCGGGAGAAGTTGATCCCAGAGAATGTTCAGCACGGCCTGCATGTCTTTCACGCCGCTGGTGATGGCGATGACGGTGTCCTGTTCCGGCAGCACGACGCAGTATTGGCCGAACGCGCCGTCGCCGCGGAACGCGTTATGGCGGCTGCGCCAGAACTGGAAGCCATAGCCCTGGTTCCAGTCGCTCTTGGGATTGCTGCCGTTGGAAACCTGTCGCGCGCTGGCCTGTTCGATCCACGAGGCGGGGATGAGCTGCTTGCCGTTCCACTTTCCCTTCTGAAGATAGAGCTGGCCGAACTTCGCGATGTCCTCGGTGCGAACGCGCAGCCCGTAGCCGCCGAGCGAGACGCCCTCGAAGTTGGTGTCCCAAACGGGATTCGCAATGCCGAGCGGTTCGAAGAGACGCGGACGCAGGTAGTCGAGCGCGGTCTGCCCGGTGAGCTTCTGCACGATGGCGGACTGCATGAAGGTGGCGGGCGTGTTGTATTTGAAGTGCGTGCCGGGGAGATGCGGGACGGGTTGGGCGAGGAAGGATTTCGCCGAGATTTTGTCCGGCGCTACGGGCGGTTCGTCCTGGTGTCCGGTGGACATCGTCAAGATGTCGCGCACGCGCATCGCCTTGAGATTACCCGAAGGCTCAGCCGGAGCGTCCCCAGGAAAGAACTTCAACACTTCGTCGTCGATGGTCAGCCTGCCTTCCGCGACGGCGAGGCCAACTGCCGTGGAGGTGAAGCTTTTGCTCAGCGAGTAGAGGACGTGGTTGTGTTGCGCGGCGTACGGCTTCCACCAGCCTTCGAGGATCACCTGGCCGTGGCGCACGAGCATGACGCTGTGCATGCCGTCGATCTTTTCGTCGAGCGTGTCCACGAACTTCAGCAACGCGGTGGACGAAACGCCTTGGGATTCCGGCGTGGCGCGCGGGAGAGGTTGTTCCGCCGCCAGCAGGCTGGTGAGCGAGACGAGGACGGCGGCGAGCGTAGGGACGAGGTGTCGAGAGAATGGGACTTTCATGGTGACGAGTGAGAGTTGTTGCGCGAAGCAGAGGCGCTGTCACGAAAGAAAGAGGCGGTGGGGCGCTTCCTGTGGACTGCGGCGGCACACCGTCGCTTTGGCTGCATCGTCAGAATTACGGACGGTTTTGTGCCTTCCTGCCGTGCAGGAAAAGCTGGGACATGTCCCAGCAGTCCAAGGTGCGATGTCGATTGGGGTAAACTTGCGGCCTCGGAAGTCGGACTCAAACCAACTCGACCAACGCGCCGATTCGGAGTTCGGCGCTCCAGCTGAGTCGTTGCCACCTTAGCCAACGATGCCGAAGAAAATTCCGGGAGCGCAGCCGCCCCGGCTGCTGTCCGGCACGCCCTCGTGCCGGACACGAGCGCACCAGGCGCACCGAATGGTCTGTGCCGGTGGCGCGTTGGAGCGGGGCGCGAGGGCGCGGCCCCGCTGCGCCCGAGGCGGGCGCGATCCCCAAACCAACTGCATGGTTCCGGCTTAGTGATTAAACAAAAACTCCCGGCTGCTGAGCATCGCCCAGAAGATGTCCTCCAGCGCGGTGCGGCGTTCGGCATCCTTCGTGCCGGCGAGCGCTTTGAAGAAACGCTCCTTCTCCGCGGTGGTCGGCAGGCGCGAAAGGCTCGTGAGACAGGCTTCGTCGATCAACTTCTCGTCCGATAATTTTGCATCGAAAAGTTTCGCCACGATGCTGTCCTTCGCCGCGAGCTTCTTGTTCACGGTGTCGCCGTTCGCGATGTGCAGCGCCTGGCTCATGCTCGGCTCGGCGGTGCGTTCGCACTCGCACGTCTTCACGCGGTCCGGGCGGCCGAACGTTTCGAGGAAGTAACTGAACGCGCGCGTGTCCGGGAGCTGCAGCGCGCGCAGGCCCGCCGGATATTTCTCGCCGATGCCGCGGTTTTGGTTGCGCAGATCGAGACGGAATTCCGTCGGAACAGCGGTCACTTGCGAGTACGCGTCAAGGAGCACCTCGGCCATCAGGCGCTTCGGATAATAGCGCGAGTAGAAGCGCTGGTCGGCGGCGTTCTCAGGCAACGCGACGCTGCTGCGCTGGTAGGTTTCGCTCTGCAAAATCGCGCGCATGAGCGTCTTGAGATCAAACTTCTGGTCGGCGAGGAAGTTCGCGGCCGCGCTGAGCAGTTTCTCGTTGCTCGCGGGATTGGTGATGCGCAGGTCGTCCACCTTCTCGACCAGCCCGACGCTGTAAAAGTTCGCCCACACGCGGTTCACGATGGCGCGGGCGAAGTAGGCGTTGTCGCGTGAGGTCAGCCAGTCGGCCAGCGCGGCACGGCGGTCGTTGGGATCGTCGATGGACAGCGCGTGGCCGTCGAGCGGCTTGGGTTTCTGCGGACGACCCGTGAGCGGCTGGTTGATGTTCCCCTCGCTGGCCGCGAAGATGATCTTCTCGCCATCACCGCCGCCGGTTTTGGAGCGGACGCGCGCAAAGAGATTCGCGAAGCCGAAGTATTCGTCGTTGGTCCATTTCTCCATCGGGTGGTTGTGGCACTTCGCGCAGTTGATGGACATGCCGAGGAACGCCTGCGAGGTGGTCTCGGCCATGTTCGGCGGGTCCTCGTGCAGCGCGTAGAAGTTCGCCGCGCCGTTCTCCAGCGTGCTGCCGCGCGCGGTGACGAGTTCGCGCACGAAGCGATCCCACGGCGTGTTGGCGGCGACGTTGTTGCGAATCCAGTTGTAATAGCTCCACATCGCGGCGGGCCGCAGGCGCTCGCTGTTCACGAGCAACAGGTCGCTCCATTTGTAGCTCCAGTAATCAACGAACTCCGGGCGGGCGAGAAGCGAATCGATGAGGCGGTCGCGTTTGCTGGAACTCGTGTCGGCGAGGAATACTCGCACTTCCTCCGCGGTCGGCAGCACGCCGATGGTGTCGAGGAACGCGCGGCGGATGAAGACTTCATCCGTGGCGCGCGGCGACGGAGGGATGTTCAGCTCACGCAGCTTCGCGATGACTTCGTCGTCGATGAAGTTTCGGCTCGGCGCCTTTGTGAAGACATCGGGGGAAACCTTGTTCGTGTACGGCGCGGTAATCGTGGCGATGGCGATGCGGCTGAGAAACCACGCGGTGATCGCGCCTTCACCGAAACCGCCGACCTTTACGTTGCCGCTTTCGTCCACCGTCGTGACGGAGGCGTTCGCATCGGTGAACTTCGCCCAACGCGTCACGTCCTGCACCGAGCCGTCGGAGAACGTCGCCTTGACGGTGAGTTGCTGCGCATCGCCGGGTTTCAGCGTCGCGTGCTCGGGCGAGACTTGGAGCTTGGTGATGTGCGCGTCATCAGCCTTCGGCGGCGGCGTACCGGCGGCGATCCATTCGGAGAGAATCTTGTATTCCAGTGAACCGACCTCGAACCTTGTCCCGCCCTTGTGCGGCACCGCGCCGGTGGGTTTCAGCAGGAGCAGGCTGCGCGCGGGATCGGAAAGCACGATGCGCCGCCCCAGCGCGCTGCGCGTGATCGATTTCCAATCGCCCTCGTCGTCGTAGCCGCGGAGCGAGAGCTTGAAGCCACCCTGACCTGCCGCCGCTCCGTGACACGCGCCCGAGCTGCATCCCGCCTTCGCCAGCACCGGTTGGATGTGATTACGGAAGGACCACGCGGTGTTTGTCGCAGCCTGAAGGGGTGCAACAAAGGCGCAAAGGCACGAAGCCAGGAGCCAGATGAACGTCGCGCTGAACGCCCCCCGTCGTCCCGATGGGACGCATGAAGGTAGCCGGTGGGAAGACCGCGCCAGCGGGCGCACCCACCGGAACCGGTAGTTGGAAATCCCCGCGCCCCAGCGGGGCGCATGACATCCCGTCTCACCAAAGATATTTCTCGTCATACTCAATCCCCGCTTGCTGCAACAACTCGACGTATTCTTCTTGGAACGATTTCGTCCGGTGATGCCGCTCTTGATTGCGGATGTAGCTCTCGACCCGCTTCCTCGCACTCGGGCTGACGGTGAACGCACCGTAGCCTTCCTGCCATTGAAAGATAGGAAGCTGTAGCTCGTCGTGAATCCATTCCGAGGATTCGCCTTTGAGAACGCGCATGAAATCGGATAGGCAGTGGGTGGGTTTCAAGCCCACAAGACAATGGACGTGATCCGCCACGCCGCCGATGGCCAGAGGCGTGCCTTCCAAGCCTTTGATGCAACCGCCGAGCCATTCGTGCAGTCGAGGTTTCCACGAAGGTTCGATGAGGCTGCGCCGATCCTTGGTGGACCAGACGAGGTGGTAGTGAAGGCTGGTGTGGGTGGAGGGCATGACGGGTATTCATGCGCCCCTGCCGGGGCGCGGGTTGTTGCGGGCGCGTGATCCGGTGGGTGCGACCGCTGGCGCGGTCTTCCCACCGGCTACCATCATCCGGCCCTCCGGGCCGAGGCGTTGCGCGATACCGAAGTGTGTTGCCACGTTGGATGGATGCGGAGTCGAGCAGCTTGCGCCATTCACAAGATCATTTCGCGTGTTTAGCGGATCTCTCACAACAACTCTCGAATTGGTTGCGTGCCGAAATCGACGAGGGGGAACGGGCGTCCAGCCGGGCCGGGCAGGTGGGTGTCGAGGTCAAGGCCGAGGGTGTGGTAGATGGTGGCCACGATCTCTTTTGGGGCGATGGGGCGCTCGACGGGATACGCGCCGATCTCGTCGCTCTTGCCGACCACGCGCCCGCCTTTCACTCCGCCGCCGGCGAAATAAACCGTCCAACATTGCGGCCAGTGGTCGCGACCGCCGGCGGGATTGATGCGCGGCGTGCGACCGAACTCGGAGAGGTTCGCGACGAGCGTGGTATCGAGCAGCCCGCGCTGGACGAGGTCTTCGAGCAGCGCGCTGTAGCCCTGGTCATACATAGGCGCGACGATGTCTTTCATGCCGGCGATGCTGGTGAAGGGTTTCGATCCGTGGATGTCCCAGGAGATTTCGTCGAAGACGGTGATGAAGGTGTTGATGGTGACGAAGCGCACGCCGGCCTCGACGAGTCGCCGCGCGAGCAGGCAGCACTGGCCGAAGCGCGTCATGCCGTAACGCTCGCGTACCTTCAACGGCTCCTTCGTGAGGTCGAAAGCTTCGCGGGCCTTGGTGCTTGTCATCAGGCGATAGGCGCTGGCGAAGTTCGCATCCATCAACTTCGCGCTCTCGCTGGCCTCGAAGCTCTTCACCGTGTCGTCCACGACCTGACGCAGCTCACGGCGGCGTTGCAGACGCGCCTCGCCGATCTCCTGCGGCGGGAGCAGGTCGGGCACTTTGAAATCTTTCTTCGATGGATCGGCATTCAGCGCGAAGGGATCGTAAGCCTTGCCGAGGAAGCCCGCGTCCTGGCCGTGCGGCATGTTGCCGCCGGTCGGCCCCATCGGCTCGG
>JBDHQG010000111.1:0-9241 GCA_039806925.1 Limisphaerales bacterium | reverse complement strand
TGAACATCGCGTCGCCGTAGCTGAAGAAGCGGTAGCGTTCGCGAATCGCCCCGGCATACGCGTGAAGAATCATCTCGCGTCCACGCAGTTCCCCGGGCGCAGCGAATGCGCTCACGAGCATGAGGAGAGTGGAGCAGGGGAGATGAAAGTTGGTGAGCAGCGCATCGACGATTTTGAATCGATACGGGGGATGGATGAAGATGCGGGTGCGGCCTGACTGCGCGGCGATCTTTCCCGTCGATGGGTCGGCCGCGCTTTCGAGCACGCGCACGGATGTCGTGCCGACGGCGATGACCCGGCGGGCTTCGTTTTTGGCGGCGTTGATGGCGTGTGCAGTGGTTTCGCTCACGGTGAATCGTTCTTCGTGCATGACGTGTTCGCTGAGTTGCCCGGCTTTCACCGGGGCGAACGTGCCAAGGCCGACGTGGAGCGTGACGTGTTGAATCTCGACGCCGAGTTGATGGACTTGGTCGATCAGTTCGGAGGTGAAATGTAATCCCGCCGTGGGCGCGGCGACGGAGCCGGCCTGGGTCGCATACACCGTCTGGTAACGCTCGGCATCGAACTCGTCGTTCTTTCCTTGGTCTCGCTTGATGTAGGGAGGAAGTGGAATCTCTCCGAGTTGGTCGAGGTCGCGCAAAATGGTTGTGGTCCCTCGGAACTGAAGTCGCCGATGACCGTCCGGATTGGTCTCAAGAACAGTCGCCACGATTTCGGTGACGTTACCGGAACGGTCGAGCAGCTGGATTTCAGTGCCGATTCCCGCCCGCTTGCCAGGCCGGATCATCGCCCACCAGTCGTTGAGGCTGTTTTCGGCCAGAAGCAAAAGCTCGAACTGTCCGCCGGTTCGGGAATTTTTCCCGCGGAGCCGGGCGCGAATCACGCGAGAATTATTCATCACGAGGACGTCGCCTGAACGGAGGTGGTTCAGTAATTCTCCAAACTTGCGGTGAAAGACCTGTTTCTCTAACCTGTTCAGCACCATGAGGCGCGACTTATCGCGCTGCGACGATGGAGTCTGCGCAATCAGCTCTTGCGGCAGGGCAAAGTCGAAGTCAGCGGTCTTCATGGGCGAACTTGTAACGGGGCGAGGGGAATAAATCACCTCGAAAACGTTATAGGTTCCTGTGAATCAGGTTTCTGTGCCTTGTGAATAACGTCCGGATAAGTTCGGACGTATTTTTCGTTGACCATTGTGGGGGAGAAAGGGATAAAGAGGGGCGTTGTGGGGCGCTGTGGTTTAGCTGCCCAAACGGCATGTCAGAAGCGCTCAACAATGGCCCGTTTTACCAGTCGTCCTTCGAGAACATCGTGGACGAGAAGCGCCGTGTGCAGATCCCGGCGAACTGGCGGAAGGGGCAGAACGAGACCGAGTTCATGTTGGTCTTGTGGCCGAGCGGGGCGCAGAAGGACGCGTGCTTGATGGTGCTGCCGCCGGTGGCCGCGCAGAAGTTGCGGGATCGGATTACGGCGATGCCGTTTGGCGACGGCCAGGCGGAAGCGCTGCGGCGGTTCCTGGGCCGGAAGTCGCACATGGTGACTTCGGACAAGGCCGGCCGCATCACGATTCCGGAGCACATGGCCACGGTGGCGGGGATCGACAAGAAGGCGGTGCTGGTCGGGATGTTTGACCGGTTCCAGATGTGGAGCCCGGAGAAGTTCAACGCGATTACCGAAGGCGACGACGCCCTGGCGCAGGAAGCCTTCAAGCTGATCTGAGGAACGAGTTATGGGCCTGATGCAACTGCTGACGGTTGGCCGGAGCCTGGATCGAATCCGCGACGAGCCGAGTCGCTACAAGATGACGCAACAGACGCTGTTGCCAAAATTTGGGTCGGTGAACGCGCCTGAAGTTCGGGCGCGCGGGTTGAGCGGAATGACAAACCCGGCGGTGACGCGCGCGGACGCCGAAGAGGCGAAACCCAGCTGCGCCGCCGCCACAAACGACAGGAACAAGATGAATGCAGTCCAGCCAGATATGGAACGAAAAGCAGCGCCTGCCGGTGCTGTGAAGCCCGCATTTCCGCGGGGCCGGTGGACGCTGTTCAGGAATCCGTTTGCCAAAGCGTCGAGGCAGGAAGCGGCAACCCGGGCGCCGGTTCAATCGGAGCTGTTGCTTGATGCAGTGAAGCCGGTTCGCAACGACCTGAGCGATTCCGATTTGGAGATCGTTCAGGCGGCGCGCCGAAATGCGGAAGTCAAGTCGCAGGTGCCTGCCCCAGCCCCAGCTCCGGTGCCGATGGTGGTTGCGCCGAATGCGCCTGAAGCGCAACCGGTGGCGGCGGAAGGCGCTGCGTGGAGCCGGATCAAGAACCAGTTTTTTGGCGCGGGCAAAGCCTGAGCCGCGTGGCCATGCACGGTGCCAAGCTTCATCCACAAACCGGTTTTGCTGGCGGAGGTGCTGACGGCGCTCCAGCCAAGGCCGGGAGCGCGCATCGCCGACGGAACGGTCGGTGGGGCTGGACACGCATGCGCCATTCTGGCGGCGAGCGGCCCGAATGGATGGCTCTATGGCTGCGATCGCGATGGCGCAGCCGTTGAGGCGGCGACGCAGCGGCTGAATGACGCGGGTTTTGCGGGACGCTTCGAGATTCGGCGCGGGAACTACTCGGAGCTGGCGGATTGGGTGCCGGCGGGCGGCTGCGATGGTGTGCTGCTCGATCTTGGCGTGAGCTCTCCGCAGCTCGATGACGCCGCGCGCGGATTCAGTTTTCAGCAGGATGGTCCGCTCGATATGCGGATGGATTTAAGGCAGCCCCTCACTGCTGCCGGGTTGGTGAATGAATGGAGTGAGGCCGGGCTGGCCCAGATTTTTTGGGAGTACGGGGATGAGCCGCAGGCCCGGAGATTTGCGCGGGCGATCGTTCAAGATCGGCAGGGGCGACGGTTTGAAACGACCGGTCAGCTGGCTTCCTTGATTGAACGGCTGGCTCCGCGGCACGGAAAGAAAAAGCATCCAGCCACGCGCGTGTTCCAGGCGTTACGCATGGCGGTCAATGATGAAAGCCACTTCCTGAAAAGTGGACTGGCGGCAGCCTGCACCTTGCTGAAGCCCGGTGGCCGCCTGGCGGTCATCAGCTTCCACTCGCTGGAGGACCGGATGGTGAAGGAATTCGGCCGCGAACGCGCGCGCGATTACACGTTCGAGGGCGAAGTGGACGTCCCGGAGCTGCGCAAACCGTGCGTCCCGGAACTGCGCTGGGTGCAGCGCAAGGCAATCCTGCCGGGCGAAGCGGAACTCGCGGAGAATCCGCGCGCACGCAGCGCGCAGCTGCGGGTGCTGGAGAAAGTTTAGTCTGAGAAGCGCGTCGTCGCGGAGGCTTCACGCATCACGCTCACGTATCAAAGAAAATGGCAAACAATCGTCGCAATCAGTCAGGCGCGGTCCGGTTCGTCCCGGCGTTGAAGGCCGTGTTGCTTTGCACGCTGATCGGCGGTTCGTGCGTCGGCTACGTGCTGCAGAAGAACAAAATCTACGAGCTGGGCCAGCAGATTGGCGCGCGGCAGATCAAGCTCGACCGGCTGAGGAAGGAAAACCAGATCCTCACGGATCGCTACGCGGCGATGCTCCTGCCGCAGCGCCTCGCCGAGCGGGTGCGTGATCTCAAGCTTGGTTTGGTGCCTCCGCAGCGTCAGCAGATTGTCTGGATTTCGGAGCCGTCGCCGGTCGCGCCGGCGGCCACCAACTCGCTGCCGGCGCAATTCGTTCAACTCAATCAACAATAGTGGTTCGTCCCGGACATCTTCGACGTCTGTTCGTCTTCGCCATCCTTGCCGGACTGGCGATGGCCGGACTGGGCGCGCGACTGTACGTCCTCCAGGTGGTGAAGCATGAGCACTACAAGGAGATCGTGGAGGACAACACGCAGCGCACCTTCGTGAAGCAGCCGCGCCGGGGCGACATCCTCGACGCGGACGGCCATGTGCTGGCCACGAGTCTTCCGGTGAAGCGGGTGCTGGCAGACCCGAGCCTGATTTATCCGCATCAGGCCGAGGTCGCGCGCGTCCTGGCCCCGATGCTTTCGATGGCCGAGGCGGACTTGCTGCAGGCGTTGCGCCCGCTTCGCACCAACGATGCCGGGGTCGTTTACACCAACAAGTACGCCGATCTGAAGCGCAAGCTCACGCATGAGCAATGGTCCGGGGTGACGCAGGCGATGGCGCAGATCTCGTTCAATGTCGACGAGGAGCTCCTGGGCAAAAAGGAGAAGATGTTCTTCCGCAACCTGCGCCGTCGCGGCATTTATTCCGAGGACGATTTTCAGCGCATCTACCCGAGCGGACGGCTCGCGTCGCATGTGTTGGGATACGTGCAGGAGGTGGAACGTGTCCTGACCAACGGGGCGTCCCGCGCGGCGACGACCGAGATGGTCGGCATCTACGGCATTGAACACTGGCTCGATTCGAAGCTGAAGGGCACGCGCGGATGGCGCGTGACGGAGATGGATCGTCGCGCGCGCGAGATCGTCGTGTTCCGCGAGCAGGATGTGGAGCCGCGCCCGGGGCTCAACGTCACGCTGACGATCGACATGTTCATCCAGAGCGTGGTGGAGGAGCAGATCGCGGAGGCGGCGAAGAAATTTAATCCGAAGAGTGTCAGCGCCGTGGTCGTCCGCCCGCGCACGGGGGAGATTCTGGCGCTGGCGAACCTGCCTGATTTCGATCCGAACTTCCCGAGCAAGTCCGACGATCTCTCGCGCAAGAACCGCGTCATCGCGGACATGCACGAGCCGGGCTCGACGTTCAAGATCGTCGTCGTCTCCGGGGCGCTCAACGAGCAGCTGGTGACGCCGAACGACGTGTTCTACTGCGAGAAGGGGCGCTGGCTGTTCAAGGGCAGGCTGCTGCACGATCACGACGGCGGTTACGGTGATCTCACGGTCGAGGGCATCATCACGAAGTCCTCGAACATCGGTTCGGCGAAGATCGCGGTCTATCGTCTCGGCGAGGAGAAGCTCTACGATTACATGACGCGCTTTGGTTTTGGCCAGCCGACGGGCATCACGCTCGATGGCGAGATTCGCGGCTGGGTGAAGCACTGGAAGAAGTGGGACGGCCTGGCGGTGTCCCGCATCCCGATGGGCCACGCGATCACGACCACGCCGCTGCAGATGGTGATGGCGATGAGCGCGATTGCGAACGAAGGCAGGTTGATGCGCCCGATGTTGATCGACAGCCTGCGCGGCGAGAGCGGCGAGGTGTTCGTGAAGTTCCAGCCGCAAGCGGTTCGCCAGGCGATCAGCCCGCACGCGGCGAAGCAAATGGTGGCGGCGTTGAAGACCGTCACGCGCAAGGGCGGCACGGCGGAGAAAGCGGCCCTCGATCATTACACGGTCGCCGGCAAGACCGGCACGGCGCAGGTGCCGGGCGGTCCGTCCGGTTACATTCCCAAGAAATACGTCTCGTCGTTCATCGGATTCTTTCCGGCGGATGAACCGGAAGTTTGCATCTCGGTGCTGATCGAGGAGCCGGACGTGAAGCGCGGCTATTACGGCGGCACCACTGCCGCCCCCTATTTCAAGGCCATCGCCGAACAGGTGGCCAATTACCTGAAGATCAAACCTGACCGAAACGATTCACTCGGCGAGACGCTGGTGGGCGGCACCAACAGCGCCCCGGTGAATGGCGTTGCGGCGCGCCACCCATGAACACGAGCGCCCGCATTCCTGCTTTGTTGTTCGCTTCCCGCGCGGGGAAGCGCCTGCACAACCTCGGGGGCAGCCCGTCCCGTTTTCCTCCTCCCCGGAGGATCGGGACACCCTCTCTCGCGCAATCGGGCTGCTCCTGCCTTTCTCCCGGTGAAGGATTCGCCGCGGCGTCGATTCATTCGTAAGCCGCGCGCATCCAACGGCACACTGCCATGCAACTACGGGAACTTGTTCAAAACCTGCCTGCCGCCACGGTCGATGGCCCGCTCGACCGTGAGGTGTCGGGCATCACCTACGACTCGCGTCGCGTGACGCCGGGCATGGTCTTCGTGGCCATTCCCGGACAGCATGTGGACGGACATGAGTTCATCGGCACCGCCGTGGAACGCGGCGCGAGCGCCGTGATCTGCGAGCGCAGCAAGCTGGTTCCCGGGCGCGTCACCAAGATTCAAGTCAACGACGTGCGCGAGGCCATGGCCTGCGCGGCGCGCTCCTTTTTCCAAGACCCGGGCTCGAAGCTGAAGGTCATCGGCGTCACCGGTACCAACGGCAAGACCACGGTCGCCTTCATGATCAAGGCGATCCTCGAGTCAGCGGACATCAAGACCGGCCTGATGGGCACGGTGCGCTATGAGATCGGCGACCGGGTGATCCCGGCGCAGCGCACCACGCCGGAATCCATCGAGGTCCAGCAGATGATGGCGCAGATGCTCAAGGCGGACTGCAAGGCATGCGTGATGGAAGTCAGCTCCCACGCGCTCGACCAGAAGCGCGTGCATGGCGTCGATTTCGACGTCGGCATCTTCACGAACCTCACCCGGGATCACCTCGATTATCACGGGACGATGGAAAACTACTTTACGGCGAAGAAAAAGCTGTTTGCGTCCCTGGAGCAGGGGCCGAAGCGCGGCGCCTCCGTCATCAACATCGATGACTCCTTCGGCGCGCGTCTCGCGGACGAAACGCAGGGCGTGGAGGTTCAGCTCACCTACGGCTTTGGCGAGAAGTCCTGCCTGCGCGCCACCAAGATCGAGCTGAACGCGGACGGCTCACGGTTCGTCGTGGAAGCGCCCGAGCGCAAGTTCGCGATCCGGCTGCCGCTGATCGGACGGCACAACATCTACAATGCGCTCGCCGCCATCGGCGCGTGCCTGACGCTGAAGATCGATGTGGTAAAAATCCAGGCTGCGCTCAACGCGTTGCCGCCCGTTTCCGGTCGTCTCGAAATGGTTTCGGCCGGGCAGCCGTTCGGCGTCTTCGTCGATTACGCGCACACCGATGATGCGTTGAAGAACGTGCTCTCGACCTTGCGCGAGATCACGAAGGGCCGCGTGTTGCTGGCTTTCGGCTGCGGTGGGAATCGTGATTCCGGCAAACGCGCGAAGATGGGGCGCATCGCGGCGGAGATGGCGGACTTCACGATCATCACCAGCGACAACCCGCGCAAGGAAGACCCCGCCAAAATCGCGGCGCAGGTGGATGAGGGCTACAAGGCGATTCGTCCGGATGCCTGCGAGATCGAGCTCGATCGGGGGCGGGCGATTCAACAGATCATCGCCCACGCGCAGCCCGGCGACTCGGTGCTCATCGCCGGCAAGGGACACGAGACGTATCAGGAATTTGAAGACACGGTCGTGCCGTTCGACGACCGAATCCACGCGCTGGAAGCGCTGGAGACGTGCGGGTTTGTCGCGGACAACCACGGTTGAACCGGGAGGTTTTGATGTCGGAATCGCGTCCTCAACTGTTCGGTGTGCTCGCGGGATTGTTTCTCGCCGCGGGCCTGGTTTGCTCGGCGATTGTGCTGACGCGGGCCTGGATGAAGATTGCCGAGAGCGAGTCGATCAACGTCACCGGCTCCGCGCGCAAGGCGGTGCAGTCGGATCTAATCATCTGGCGCGGCTCGTTTGCCGTGGAGGCTCCGGAACTGCTCGTGGCGCAACGGAAGCTCAAGGCGGATCTGGCGAAGGTGGAGCAGTTCCTCCAGTCCAAAAACGCGACCAATTACCTGGTGGGCAACGTTGGCATTCAAGAGCTGCGGAGCATGGTGAAGACGGAGAACGAAACGGTGAACAAGCTCGCGGGCTACCGGTTGATGCAGGCGGTGGAGATTCGTTCGACGGATGTTTCGCGCATTGCCCAGCTGGATCGGGAATCGGTCGGGCTCGTCGAAGCCGGGGTGTTGTTCACCTCCGAATCGCCGCAGTTTATTTACACGAAGGCCGGTGAGGCGAAGGTCGAAATGCTGGCCGAAGCGACGCGGGACGCACGGTCCCGAGCCGATCAGATCGCTTCGCAGGGCGGGCGTGAAATCCGCCGCCTGCAATCCGCCAAGATGGGCGTCTTCCAGATTACGCCGCTGCACTCGATTCAAACGAGCTGGGACGGCATGAACGACACCACGTCGTTCGAGAAAACGATCACGGCTGTGGTCACCGCCACGTTCGGGCTCGAATAGGAATGGAACCGCGCTCACTGGAATACGTCGCCACCGCCTGCAACGGCGAGATTCGCGGGGGCTCCCCGGAGACATTGGTGACGCGCGTCTGCACGGATTCGCGGCAGGTTCAAGTGGGTGATTTGTTCATCGCGCTCGCGGGCGAGAGGTTTGACGCGCACGATTATCTCGTCGAGGTGGCGCGGGCCGGCGCATCAGCCTTGCTGGTGTCGCGGGCAAAAGTGGAGCGCGCGTCCGGGCTTTCCGACGCCGTGGGGCTCGTGGTGGTCGAGGATACGCGCGTGGCTCTTGGGCAGCTCGCGGCGCGGTATCGCCGGGATTTTGAGATTCCCATCGTCGCCATCGCCGGGTCCAACGGCAAGACCACGACGAAGGAATTGCTGGCGTCGGTGATGCGCCAGAAGGGCGACACGCTGTGGAGCGAGGCGAGCTTCAACAACGACATTGGCGTGCCGCTGACGTTGCTCAAGCTGGAGCGGCGTCACGGCGCGGCGGTGATCGAAGTGGGCACGAACCATCCCGGCGAATTGCTCCCGCTGCTGAAAATTGTCCAGCCGCAGCACGGGATTCTCACCAACATCGGCCGCGAGCATCTGGAATTTTTCGGTGACCTTGCCGGCGTGGCGCAGGAGGAAGGAACCTTGGCAGAATTCCTGCAGCCGGCGGGAAAGCTCTTCATCAACGGTGACAACGAGTGGACGCCGGCGATTGCCCGGCGAGCCCGTTGCGAAGTGGTGAAGGTGGGATTTGGCGACGCCAATGCGTGGCGCGCCTGCAACGTTCGGGTCGGAGAGGACGGGGTTCGGTTTGACGCCGAATCACCTCAGTCTGAATACGCCGGAGAGTATCGTCTCCGGGTTCTGGGACGGCACCAGGTTCCAAATGCACTCCTCGCCGTGGCGGCGGGGACGGAACTTGGTGCCACTCCCGGGCAAATCCGCCGCGGCCTCGCGGAATGCGCGCCGCCGAAGATGCGCCTCCAGATTTGGGAGGCGAACGGCGTGCGCGTGCTGGACGACGCGTACAACGCGAACGCCGATTCCATGCTCGCCGCGTTGCAGACGCTGCACGACCTGCCGTGCGCGGGCCGTCGTGTGGCGGTGCTCGGTGACATGGCGGAACTGGGCAAGCACAC
>JBDHQG010000110.1:0-9265 GCA_039806925.1 Limisphaerales bacterium | reverse complement strand
TTGGACTTCATTATCCGCTCGCCTACTTTCCGTCCCACATTTTTGAAACCTGAACTACATCTATGAGCGTTCTTATTGTCGGCTCGACAGCCCTGGATTCCATCAAGACCCCCAACGCGGAAAACCCGCGCCTGCTCGGCGGTTCCGCCAGCCACGCGGCGGTGGCGGCCAGTTTCTTCGCGCCGGTGAAGATGGTCGGCGTGGTCGGCGACGACTTCCCGAAGAAATACGTCACGCTCTACAAGAAGCACGGCATCGATCTGCGTGGCTTGCAGATTCAGGAGGGCAAGACCTTTCACTGGGCGGGCGAATATGAAGTGAACATGAACAACCGCCGCACGCTCCTCACCGAGTTGGGCGTGTTCGAGAAGTTCACGCCGCACCTGCCGGAGCCGCACAAGGAAAGCTCGTTCGTCCTGCTCGCGAACATCGCGCCCGCGCTCCAGCACCATGTGCTCGACCAGATGTCGCGCCCGAAATTCGTCGTCGCCGACACGATGGATCTCTGGCTGAACATCGCGCTCGATGATCTCGTCCGCCTGCTCAAGCGCATCGACGGCTTCGTGCTCAACGACAGCGAGGCGCATCAGCTGACGAAGGAGGACAACGTTTTTGCCGCGATGAAGAAGCTGCACAAGATGGGGCCGAAGTACGTCATCATCAAAAAAGGTTCGCACGGCTCCATCCTCTCCGGGCCCAGGGGCGCGTTCATCTGCCCGGCGTATCCGCTGCCGAAAGTCGTGGACCCCACGGGCGCGGGCGACAGCTTTGTCGGCGGCATGATGGGTTATCTCTCGACGGCGCGCGGTGGGATCGATGCGAACATCCGGCGCGCGATGATCTACGGCAGCGTGACGGCGAGCTATTGCTGCGAAGGCTTCGGTTTGACGCGCACCACGAAAGTGAAGCGCGGGGACATCGACAAGCGCGTGAAAGAACTCGAGGCGCTCACGAAGTTCTGAGGCGCACGAGCCTGCAGTCGGGGGGACGGAAACGGCGGCGCGGCTACGTCCCGGCAGCCAGGCGCAGTTCGCGCTTCTGGCGCTGGCCTTCGATGCTGATGATCGCCGAGCGCTCACGCACTTCCACCACGAGAATTCTCACGCGCTCATTCCCCACCTTGACCGTCGCGGACTGGCCGGCTGCGAGGGTGGTGTTGTTGATCACCGCGTGGCGCGATTTTTTCGTGCTGACAATCCGGGAGAGGATCAGATCGGCGTGGTTCGTCTGCGCGGATGCGGCCTGCGGCGTGACGCGTTTGGGTGCCGCCGGTTTTCGCAGGGCCGGCTTCGGCTGCGGGGTTTCGGAAGGCGGCCTGAGCAGCTTCTCCACTTCGGCGATGAACATCCCCGGGCCGCCGTTCGCGTAATTGACGTTGCCGATGCGGCCGCCATCCGCGTTGAGCAGAAGGAGCGTTGGAAATCCCTGCACGTCGTATTGCTGCGCGAGTTGTTGGTTCGCCTTCTGGACTCCCGGCGGCAACGGCTTGCGTCGGGGGAAATCGATCTCCACGAGCACGAGATTCGACTGCGCGTAGTTCGTGAACGCGGGCTTCAGAAAGACGTCGCGCCGCATCTTCATGCACCAGCCGCACCAGTCGGAGCCCGTGAAGTTCACCAGCACCGCCTTGTTTCCGGCGCGGGCCTGGGCCCTGGCCTTGGGGAGGTCCGTCAGCCATTCGGAGGCCACGGCGCGCGCGAGGCAGAGCAGCGTCATCAGGGCGGCGGTGAACAGCGGAAACGGCTTCATGAACTACCTGGGATCGGAGGGCGCGCGCAGGCCGGTTGGAATTTCCTGCAGGTCCGGCGCGGCGAGCAGCAGGGTGTTGATGCGGCTGACCTGCGTGGAATTCGTGCTCGTGGATGGCGAAACCGGCGGGGCAGGCGACGCTGATTTCGCGACGGGCTGGCTGTTCACCGCGTTGGTGGGCGGGGCGGCGGTGAGGCTCCTTGTGGATGGCAACACAACGGGCGCGAGCGTCAGCGCCGGGGCGTTCGTGGGAGCGCGCGCTTCGAGCACATCCGCGGCGCGGCGCAACCATCGTGCGGCGTCGGCGGGATTCTTCTCCGCGCCGCGTCCGGAGATCAGGCAGCCGGCGAGCGAGAGCTGGGCGGGGACGTGGTTTTGATCGGCGGCCCTGCGATACCAGACGACGGCGTTGGTGAAGTCCGACAGGGCGACGTAGAAGTCCGCGAGCTGTGTTTGCGACCGCGCGCGACCGGCTTCAGCCTGGGAGCGGACGTAATTCATGTCGGGCAAATCCTCCTCCTCGTCGATGCCGCCGGGATTGAGATCCGTTCCGCGGCTCGGGAGCTCCAACGCAGCGGCCCCGCTGAAGCACAGCAGGCCGAGGACGCACGCCATCCAGTGACAGGTTTTATTTCCGGCCATGCATCCATTATCGGAGTCGCCGGGGCTGTGCTTAACGGAACGGCGGTGCCTGGTGGCGGTGGAAAGTTCATGGCTGCGCCGCGCGGATGCGGTTCTGCAAAGGCAGGGCTCCGCCCGGCGTCAACCGGCTGATGACGGGCGCGGGAAGGATGTTGACCGTGCGAACCATTTTACGTGCAGAGAGTGAAGCTCAGGATCGGCGGACTCGAAACGAAAAGTTGTTCACAATCGACTGGGGGCGGGCAGGCCGCCGGCTGCCGGTGGACGCAGGCCGGCGGTTCCATCGGGGCGATGATTCAACTCATTTGGACTGCTGAGAGGTCTGCCGGACGGCGAACAACTCCTTCATCGTGGCGATGTAGAGCGTGCCGTTGGCGGGCGTGGCGGTGGCGCTGATCGGGCTGCCGAGTTCCATTTCGTCCAACACTTTCTTTTCCCGGCTCGCGGCGAAGATGAGGAACTGCCCGCTGCGCGTGCCGAGGTACACTTTCCCGTCTGCAATCATCGGTGATGCCCAGACCTCGCCCTTGATGTCATGGGTCCAGATTCCTTTTCCGGTCGCGAGATCGAGGCAGTGAAACTTCCGTCCGCAATCCGCGATGAACACGAGACCGTCCGAGATCGCCGGCGTGGAGAGCACATGCTTGTCGAGCGTGCAGGTCCAGACGAGGCCGTTGGTGGTGATGTCGCCGCGCTTGGTGGCGTCGATGCATTTCAACCACGCCTCGTTCTTGCCCCAGAAGATGTCGCCGCCGCCGGCGACGTAGATCCGGTTCTCATGGAAGACCGGCATGCCGTAGATGTTGCTCGGGCTCTCGCGACGATTGCGATTGTAGCGATGGACGTTTTCCTTCGGCGCCGTCGGATCGAAATCGAAATGCCAGACGGGCTGAAGCGTGGCGACTTCTCCGGGCGGAGGAGTTTTCGCCAGCGGCTCGAAGCCATAGACCACGCCGTTGCCGGCGGCGAAGAAGATTTGCCCGCTACCGTTCACGAGCGCCATCGATGGCGAGGACCAGGTGCAGTGAAAGATGTTCGGCGCGATGCCGAGGCGTTCACGGGCGAGAAGGCGGCCGGTCTTCTTGTCGACGACCACCAGGCTTGGCGCGTCGGGCGTGCGAATCTTCACATGCGTGTTGTCCACGCCCGTGCCGGAGTTCAGGTAGAGATGATCGCCGTGAATGAGAATCGAGCTGTGCGCGGCGTCGTGCGACCAGATGCCCGCTTCCTTCGTGAGATCGAGCGCCCAGAGAATGTCCGCGTCAAGCGGGCCGGGCGTGAGCGGCTGCGCGGGGGCATTCGTGCCGCGCGGCGTCATGTAGGCGTCTTCGTCGCGGAACGGCCCATCGTTGCCGTTCGCCATTCCATGCACGTCGAGACAGAGCACCACGCCGCGATTGTCGACGAGGTAGACGCGGTCGCCCTCGACTGTTGCGGGCGACGAGATGCCGCACTTGGGCCAGTCGTGATAGGGATCTTCCTCGCGTTTCGGCACGACGAGCTGCCAGAGCAGCTTGCCGTCGGCCTCGTTGAAACACATCAGCACGCCGCGGTCGCCCTGATGTTTCGGGTCGCGCGGCTCGTCGTTGTTGGTGCCGATGTAGATGCGCCCGCCGGAAATGATCGGCGTGGAATGCGTCTCGGTTCCGATCTTCGCCACCCAACGGATGTTCTTTCCGGAGCGCGGGTCGAAGGAGTCCGGCAGGCCGCGTTCGCCGGAAACCATGTTGCGCGTCCAGGCCTGTCCCCATTGTGGCTGGTCGGCGCCTCGGGCGGCGCCGGCGTGGGCGACGAGAGTCAGTCCGAGGAAGAGCGAGCGAAACGAGCCGCGACGGCGGCTTCCGGCATTGGACTGGCGTGAAGGCGAATTCATGAACTCACGGTAGTTGAGCGCGAGTTCTGCCACAGCGCCAGCGATTTTACGGGGCTTGAGGTTCCCGGTAACCGTTGCGGTCTTCGGTGTGTCTTGATGGCGATGCTGCGGCTCGTTGGGTCCGGACAGCCAACGATTCATTGCCAATCGGAGGCGGACAGGGGATAACGCCCCGGCCGCCCCGAGCCAGTGTGAGGTTCATGGCGACGCTCCGGCGGCATCCAGTGCGAACCAACTATGGCCAACTCAAAATCATCAGGCTGGGGCAAGTGGATTTTCTTGGTGCTCCTTGCCGGCGCCGGCTACGGCGGCTGGCAGTGGTATTCGAAGCGTTCCGTGCAGGACGCCGTCGAGTATCGCACGGCCACGGTGGCGACCGGCGACATCGTGCAGGCGGTGACGGCCAACGGCGCGTTGACACCGGTGCGCAACGTCGAGGTGGGCAGCCAGATCTCCGGCACGCTCACCGACGTGAAGGTGGACTTCAACGACAAGGTGAAGACGGGGGACGTTCTTGCCCAGATTGATCCCGCCACCTACGAGCGCGCGCTGGTGCAGGCGGAGGCGGAGCTGGCCAATTCCTCCGCGGCGGCTGAACTCAGCAAGTTGAACTTCACCCGCGCGAAGGATCTCTTCGCCGGAAATCTGATCTCGAAGTCCGAGTTCGATGAAGCGAAGGCGAACCTCAGCCAGTCCGAGGCGAACGTGAAGATGCGCCAGGCGAACGTCGAGCGCGCGAAGGTGGACCTGAGCCGCACCACCATCTACGCGCCAATCGACGGCATGATCCTGACGCGCAAGATCGAGGTCGGCCAGACAGTGGCGGCGAGCCTGAATTCACCGACGCTTTTCATCATCGCGAACGATCTCTCGAAGATGCGCATCGAGGCGGCGGTGTCCGAGGCGGATGTCGGCAACGTGACCGAAGGCCAGACGGTGAACTTCACGGTGGACGCGTTTCCGACGCGCAAGTTTGCGGGCAAGGTCCAGCAGGTCCGTTTCGCGGCGAACACCAACCAGAACGTCGTCTCCTACACGACCGTCGTGGAAGTGAACAACGCCGACCTCAAGCTGCGCCCCGGCATGACGGCCAACGCGAGCATCGTGATTGCGGAGAAGAAGGGCGTGATGCGCATCCCGAGTTCAGCGGTGCGTTTCCGGCCACCGCAGAACGCCGTCATCGTCGGCCACACCAATGCGGCGCCGGCGGACGGCAAACCGCAGGCGGAGATTGCGGCGAGCGGGCCGTTCGCGGGGCTGCCGGTGCCGCCGTGGATGGGCAAGGGCGAGCGGCGCCGTCCGACGGATGAAGAGCGTTCGGCCTACGAGGCGTCGCTCACGCCGGAACAGAAGGAGAAATACCAGGCCATCGTCGCCGCGATGCGGGCGCGTTTCGCGCAGGGCGGTGGTGCCGGTGGCGGCGAGGGTTCTGGCAGCGGCGAACGTCCGCGTCCGCAGCGCACCGAGATTGAAGGGCCCCGCACGCAGACCATTTATCTCATCGAGAAACAAACGCCGGCCAGCGGCCCGGCCATCATGGCGCTGAAGCCGGTGACGGTGAAGCTCGGCATCTCCGATGGCACGAACACCGAGGTCATCGAAGGGCTGAAGGACGGCGACGTGGTGGCGGTCGGCACCGTTGCGGCGGCGTCCGCGGCGACTGGTCCGGCGTCGCCGTTTGGCGGCCCGTTCGGCGGCGGCCCGCGCCGTTGAGCGCGTGAAGCGATACGGAGCATCCTGAACCTCTCGTGAGCACGCCAGTCATCCAGCTCGAAGATTTCCGCAAGACCTACACCAGCGGCGAGGTGCAGGTCCATGCCGTGCGCGGCGTGACGATCAACATTCAAAGAGGCGAGTTCGTGGCCATCATGGGCGCATCCGGTTCCGGCAAGAGCACGATGATGAACACGCTCGGCTGCCTCGACCGTCCGACGAGCGGGCGCTTCCTGCTCGATGGCGTGAACGTCGGCGGGCTGAACCGCGACGAGTTGGCGGACCTGCGCAACCAGAAGATCGGCTTCGTGTTCCAGGGCTTCAATCTCCTTGCGCGCACCAGCGCCGTCGAGAACGTCGAGCTTCCGATGCTTTACATGCGGCCCGCCCTGCCGCGCGCCGAGCAGCGGACGCGCGCGATGAAATGCCTGGAGATGGTCGGCCTTGGCGAGCGTTACGACCACACGTCCAATCAGCTTTCCGGCGGTCAACAGCAGCGCGTGGCCATCGCCCGCGCGCTGGTGAACGAGCCGAAGCTGCTGCTCGCCGACGAGCCGACGGGCAATCTCGATTCGCGCACGAGCATCGAGATCATGGGCATCTTCCAGCGCTTGAACGAGCAGGGGATGACCGTGGCGATGGTGACGCACGAGCTCGACATCGCGCGCTACTGCCGGCGCGTGGTGGTGATGCGGGATGGCCTGGTGCGCAGCGACGAGCCGGTGAAGGATCGCCTGAGCGCCGCCGAGGAGCTGGCCCGGCTGGACGCGGAACAGAAAGCCGTGCAGTTGGCTTGAAGCAAATTCCCAATGACCAATGACGCAATGACCGGGGAATGCCCGGTGGCCGGTTGCGAGATGTCCTTCAGCAACCATCGAACTTCAGTCCCGCGACCTTGGGCATTGGATATTGGTCATTGGTCATTCCCACTATGATCGCCGTTCTCCGAATCGCCCTTCGCGCCCTGCGCCGGAACATTCTCCGGTCGTTTCTCACGATGCTCGGCATCATCGTCGGCATCTCGGCGGTCATCGTCGGCGTCAGCATGGGCGCGGGCGCGAAGGCCGAGGTGGACAAACGCATTGCCAGCATGGGGCAGAACCTCCTCATCGTGTTCTCGGGAAACATGTCGCGCGGCGGCGTGCGCGGAGGATTCGGCGCGTCCCCCAGCTTCACCGAGGCCGATTACGACGCGATCCGCCGCGAGGTGCCCGGAGTCGTCGGCGTGAGCCCGGAAGTCCGCCTCAATGCGCAGGTGGTGGCCGGCAACGCGAACACGTCCGTCGGCATCTGGGGTGTTAGCACGGATTTCACCAAAATCCGCTCCTGGGAATTCCAGTCCGGCGACAACTTCACCGAGTCCCATGTGCGCGACGCCAGCAAGGTCTGCATTCTCGGAACCTCGACCGCGACGACGCTGTTCGGCGAAGGCGTCGATCCGGTGGGCCAGATCGTTCGCGTCAAGAACGTCCCCTTCACCGTGATTGGATGGCTGGCCCGCAAGGGGGCGGGAGGATTCGGGCAGGATCAGGATGACTTGCTGCTGGTGCCCTACACGAGCGCGATGAAGCGGCTCTCCGGCGACACCAGGTTTCGCGCGCTCAACGTGCAGGCGGAAAGCGCCGGCGTCATCGAGGACGTCCAGAACGAGCTCACCGAACTGCTGCGCCAGCGCCACCAGATCACGGCCGGGAAGGAGGATGATTTCTCCATCCGAAACCAGCAGGAGATGAGCGATTTTGCCAACGCCAACAACAAGATCATGACCATCCTGATCGGCTTCTTCGCCGGCATCTCGCTCGTCGTCGGCGGCATCGGCATCATGAACATCATGCTCGTCAGCGTGACGGAACGCACGCGCGAGATCGGCATCCGCCTGGCCGTCGGCGCGCGCGGACGCGATGTGTTGCGCCAGTTCCTGACCGAGGCCGTTCTGTTGAGCATCACCGGCGGCGCGCTCGGCATCGCCACCGGCTACTGGCTGGCGCCGTTGCTGACGAAGTTCGCCGGCTTCCCGACGCTGATTTCCACGACCTCCGTGGTGATGGCCTTCAGCGTGAGCGCGGTGATCGGGATCGTCTTCGGCTTCTTCCCGGCGCTGAAGGCGGCGCGGCTCGATCCGATCGACGCGCTGCGTTACGAATAACGTGCCGCCGGCATCTTGCCGGCGGAGCAGGGGTGCTGACTGCACTGGCCACGAGGGAGAAAGTGGGTGTTTGCGGTATTGGATTCCCTGCTGAATTCGATGGGCAGGCGACTTCTTTCGGCGGCTGTCATGGTCGCAGAACGTGAGCCTGTATCGTTTTGCCACCAGCGGCACAGTTTCGCGGATGTCGGCAATCGTGGATCGAAAAACCGGAAAGGCGAGATTTGAGAGTTCTACTCAGTGATATGCGGTCTCCTCGTAAGAAACAAGGGTGAGCCCGGAAGCCTGTTTTTATTGGGATTTTGCGTGGAGCGTTTTTGGAAGGCGGCATGGCAGCCAACACAAAAAGGCCGGTCATGGGTTGGCTTCAAAAAAACTCCCACGCGGCCAGGGCTCAATTTAAATTGTGGAAACGGAGGCGGGCCGCAGGATCTAAACGCAAGTGATCAATCTCGTAAACAGGGTCGTGTCGCGTCCATCAAGGATCACGCACGCCACTAGGGACAGGGTCCGGCTCCTGCGGGGCCAAGCTCCATGAACGGGTTCAACACGAACACCAGTGGCTGGCCGGCCTGCAGCTTCCCTTCCGGTTCGCTCCTGAAAAACTGGCTACGCAAGTGGTTCATGGTCATGGCTGGGGTACGAACTGGTAGTGGAGGCTGGCGACCATGTTCTCCAGGCGTTGGAGCTTCTGGCGTTTCATTTTCGCTTCCTCCTTGGCGAAGACTTCCGGGTTGAAGGGTTCCTTGTATTTCAACAGGTGCCAAAGCATGCGCGCCTGGTGGGCTCGCTCGCGGTCGCTTGTTCAGCCCATCGGGGGCCTGCTTGCTCAATCCGGTTTAACGCCGACGGCGGCGTGCGGGGCCGAAGTAATAGCCGCCGCTCAGGCGCACGGCGCGGGCTTTGCCGGGGAATCCGCCGCCACCGCCGGGTTTCTTGTCCTTCGGATCGTCGAAGAGCGCGGTGTAGGTGTAGTTGAAGCCTTCGAGTTTCACGCGTTCGATCTGTTTCCCGATGAACCGTTCGATGGCGGCCATCGGCTGGCGGTCTTCGGCGACCATGATGGTGAAGGCGTCGCCGGTGGCCTGCGCGCGCCCCGTGCGGCCGATGCGGTGGACGTAGTCCTCGGGGTGTTGCGGCAC
>JBDHQG010000109.1:0-9274 GCA_039806925.1 Limisphaerales bacterium | reverse complement strand
ATCCCATTCCAACGGCATCGTTCCGGCTTAGCGGAACGATGCCGTTGAAAGTAGGACAGGCAGGATGCCGGTCCGCCGCCAACAGCATTGTTGGCGGCGATGGAAGTTTTTTTGATGCCCACGGTTGCCTTGACGTTACGAACGTGTTACAACGCTTTGTCGTACCCGAAAGGTTTTGCTGGCCGGCCTTTAAGCTGGTCAAGACATTGATGTAACGGTCCTTTCTCGCCCCCGCCGTCGAGACTTCCGCCCATCAGTTGTAACTCCCGAAGGGCTGACGTTGTCGTGCCATGATGCCCTTGAAACTTGTGAGTTGTCTTCCCGCCATTCGCGTCTTCTCCTTGGTTGCCCTGGCTTTCCTCGGCTTCCCGGCCCAAGGCCAGTTCGTGACGGATCGTGAACCCATCGGCCCTTCCACGCGCAAGACCGGCCTGGTGATCACCGAGATCATGTACAACCCGCGCCCGGTCCCGGGGCTCGACACGAATCTCACGCACGAGTTCATCGAACTCTACAACTCGAAGCCGTGGGATGAAGACATCGGCGGCTTTCGCATCGGCGGCGATGTCTCCTACGCATTCCCCACCAACACCCTGCTTCGCGCGAAGTCCTATCTCGTGGTCGCGCGTGTCCCGGGCCTCATCGAGACGAACTACGGCGTCACGAACGTCTTCGGCCCGTGGGACGGCGCGGAAACCAACCGCCTCTCCACCGAGCGCGGCGTCGTCCAGCTGGCGAACCGTCAGGGCGCCGTCCTGCTCTCCGTCAGTTACTCCGACGGCCCGCCGTGGTCCGAAGCGGCCGACGGCACCGGCCATTCGCTGTCCTTAATCCGCCCGTCGTACGGCGAAGATGATTTCCGGGCGTGGGCTGAAAGCGACAGCGTCGGTGGTTCACCGGGGATGGCCGAACCGCTGACGCTGGATCCGCTCGCCAGCGTCGTCATCAACGAATGGCGCAACCACAGCGATCCCGATGACTGGATCGAGCTCTACAACCACAGCAACGTCCCGGTCGATCTCTCCGGCGCGTGGCTGAGCGACGATCCGACGACGAACAAGTTTCGCATTCCGGACGGCACCATTCTTCAACCGCGCGGCTTCGCCACATGGAATCAGGACACGCTTCGCTTCGAGCTTTTCGCGGGCGGCGAAACCATCTTTTTCTGGAACTCGAACCAGACGCGCGTCATCGACGTCATCGATTTTCGCGGCCAGTCCAACAACATTACCAGCGGCCGCTGGCCGGATGGCGGCCCGCTCACCTACGGGCTCTCCTCCAACACGCGCGGCGGTCCCAACGCCAGGCCGATGCGTTATCCGATCGTGATCAACGAGATCATGTTCAACCCGATCTCCGGCGAGGATGACGACGAATTCATCGAGATTCATAATCGCAGCAGCGGCGCGGTGAACATCAGCGACTGGCGGTTCGAAGTCGGCATCGACTACGCCTTTCCCAGCAACACCCCCGCGATGCCCGCCGGCGCCTACTGGGTTGTCGCCAAGAATCCCACCAACCTCATCGCCATCTACACCAATCTCACCACCAACACCGTCTTCGGTCCCTATGACGGCACCCTCGCCAACGGCGGCGAGCGCGTGATGCTCACGGCGGCGGACTACGACCGCGTGCTCAGCGGCGGCCAGCAGCTGATCGAGCGCCTGCCGGTTCCGGTCAGCGAGCTCATCTACGGGGACGGCGGCAAGTGGGGCCAGTGGAGCGACGGTCTGGGCAGCAGCCTTGAATTGATCGATCCCGAGGCCGACACGCGCAACCCCGCCAGCTGGGCCGACAGCAACGACACGGGCGAAAGCATCTGGACCTCCATCGAATACAACGGGCCGCCCGGTGAATCCCTCGGCTCGCCGGTCAACGACAGCGTCATGTTCTTCCTGCAAGGCATCGGCGAATGCCTCATCGATGAAGTCGAGGTGCGCGCCGACAACGGCCCGAACCTCGTCGCCAACGGCGGCTTTGAAAACGGATTGAGCGGCTGGGAACGGCAGGGCTCGCACGACTTCTCGACCATCGAAAACGAAGGCTTCGCCGGCGCGAGAAGCCTGCACATTCGTGCCGGATCGCGCGGCGACAACCAGAGCAACCGCATCCTCTCCTCGCCCTTCGCGAACCCGGTTCCGCCCGGCACGCAAAAGATTTCCATCCGCGCCAAGGTCCGCTGGCTGCGCGGCCATCCGG
Organism: Limisphaerales bacterium; assembly: GCA_039806925.1. GTDB lineage: Bacteria > Verrucomicrobiota > Verrucomicrobiia > Limisphaerales > JADJPG01 > JADJPG01. The sequence goes on along the minus strand of JBDHQG010000109.1, from coordinate 7,075 downwards.
AACTGCTCGTCCGCCTGCACGGCAGCGCCACCGAAGCCTACGGTCGCATGGCTCTGCCCCGCCGCCTCGGCTCGCCCGGCGCCGTGAACAGCCGCAAGATCGCCAACGCCGGCCCGGCCATCTACAACGCGAAACATTTCCCCGTCCTTCCATCCGTGAACGAGCCCGTCGTCGTCTCCGCCATCGTCAACGATCCACAGGGGCTTTCCTCCGTCACGCTCCAGTATCGCATCGATCCGAACGTGACCTACACCGGCGTGACCATGCGCGACGACGGCACCGGCGGCGACGCCGTGGCCGGCGACGGCGTGTTCAGCGGAAGCATTCCCGGCCAGGCCGCGGGCGCCATCGTCGCCTTCTACATCGAGGCCCGCGACACGCAGAACGCCACCGGCACCTTCCCGCAGGACATGCTTCCGCCCGCCGGCCTCGAACGCACCTGGCCGACGGACGCGTTGATTCGTGAGGGATTGGTCCGCTGGGGCGAAGTCCAGATGCCGGGTGATTTTGCCACCTACCATCTCTGGGTGAGCGCGGTGAACTCGAACCGCTGGCACCATCGCGACACACAGAACAACACGCCGATGGATGGCACGTTCGTTTACAACAACAGCCGCGTGATCTACAACGCGCTGCCGCTCTACTCCGGCAGCCCGTGGCATCGCACCAACGCCACCGCCGGCCCCGCCGGCCCCAACCGCGTCGATTACGAGATGAATTTCCCCGACGACGAGCCGCTCCTTGGCGCGACCGATTTCGTGCTCAACAACGCCGGCAACCCGGACATCTTCACCATCACGGACCTCAGCGCCGTCGCCGAGCAGACCGTCTATAAAATCTTCGAGGGGCTCGGCGTCGTTCACAACCACCGCCGCTACATTCATTTCTTCGTGAACGGCAGCCAGCGCAGCAAGGCCTACGAGCGCGCCGGCAATTTCATTTTCGAGGATTCGCAGCAGCCCAACGGCGACATGATCGAGCAGTGGTTCCCGAACGACGGCGGCGGGCAGCTCTTCAAGGTCGAGGACTGGTTTGAGTTCGATCCGAACGGCTTCGACATCCGCGCGAACAACGACGCCGATCTCGCGCGCCGCACGATCCGCATCGGCGGCGTCGAAACGTTCCAGCCCGGCCCGTACCGGTTCATGTTCCGCAAACGCTCCGTCGGCGTCGGCAACAGCGCGAACGATTACTCGCTCATCTACCGCCTGATCGATGCGGTCAGTCCCGCCGAAAATCCCAACAGCGCCACGGTCGATCCCGATGTGCTCGGTGCCTTCGTGAACTGGGAGGCGTGGATGCGCCACTTCGCCGTCCAGCGCGCCGTCGGCAACTGGGACAGCTACGGCTGGGAGCGCGGCAAGAACGACTACCTCTACCAGACCGGCGCAGGGTTTGTTCACATGCCGTGGGACATCGATTACAGCCTCGGCCTCGGCCGCGGCCCCACCGAGCCGCTCTTCGCCTCAAACGATCCGCGCATCACCGCGATGTTCCACACGCCCGCGATTCTCCGCGCCTACTGGCGGGCCTTCGACGATCTCGTCGCCGGCGCGTTCAGCAACGAGACGCTCGATCCGTTCATCGACGCCCGCGTCGGGGCGCTCCTGGCGAACAACATCGACATCGACGTCAACGCGGCGGCGAACATCAAGGCATACATCGCCGCGCGGCGGGCGTACTTGCAGTCGCAGCTTCAAACCGTCGCCGCGCCATTTGCGGTCGATGGCCCCGCGGCCTACAGCACCACGAACAACCTCCTCCTCCTCACCGGCACCGCGCCCGTGGGCGTGAAGACCATTCAGCTCAACGGCATCGATTACCCCGTCACCTGGACCAGCGCGACGAACTTCCTCATCCGCGTCGTGGTCGGGCCGGGCTTCAACAACCTGATCTTCACCGGCGTCGATCCCTCGGGTAATTCCCTCCCCGGACTCAGCTTCGCGCTGGATGTCGAATACACCGGCCCGCAGCCCGATGCCGCCGGCTCGCTGGCGATCAGCGAAATCATGTCCACTCCCGCCACGGCGGGCGCGCAGTTCATCGAGATCGTGAACCGTTCCACGCACAACTTCGATCTGCGCGACTGGCGTCTCGACGGCGTGAACCTCACCTTCCCCGCCGGTGCCATCATCACCAACGGCCAGACCGTGGTGCTCGCCCGCGACAAGGCCGCGTTTGCCGCCGCCCACGGCAGCGTGCCGGTCTTCGCGGTGTTCGGCGTGAACCTCTCCGCCAGCAGCCAGCGGCTCCTGCTCGTTCGTCCCACGGCGTCCGGCGATGAAATGATCGACGGCCTCCGTTACGAAAACCGCGCCCCGTGGTCCGCCACCACCAACGGCGTTTCGCTCCAGCTCATCGACCTCGCGCAGGACAACAGCCGTCCGGCCAACTGGGCCATCGACAACGTGAACCAGGCCACGCCCGGCGCGCCGAACTCCGTTGCCGCCTCGTTGCCGCCGTTCGATCCCATCTGGTTGAATGAAGTTCAGCCGGAATCTCTCGTCGGCCCGCTCGACAACCAGAACGAGCCGGCGCCGTGGATCGAGATCGTCAACTCGGGCGGGTCGGAGGCCAGCCTGGACGGCTACTTCCTCGCGACCAGCTACACGAGCAACCTCACCGGGTTTGCGTTCCCGGCGGGAATCGTTCTCGCGCCCGGCGAACACAAGCTCATCTGGGCCGATGGCGAGCCGGCGCAGACTGCGGGCGTGGATGTCCACACCAGCTTCCGGCTCGACAACTCCGGCAACCTCGCCCTCACCCGCCTTGTCGGCGGCGAGCCGCAGATCACCGACTACATGACCTGGGATCACCTCACCGCCAACGTCAGCTACGGCGCCGTGCCCGACGCGCAGTTGATTTATCGAATCGAGATGCACTCGCCGAGCCCGGGATCCACGAACGGCGCCCCGCCCATCCGCCTCTTCATCAACGAATGGATGGCGCGCAACTCAAACGGCATCCGCGATCCGGCTGACAATGCCGCCGAGGATTGTTTTGAGATCTACAACGCGGAATCAACGGCCATCGATCTGGGCGGCTACTACCTGAGTGATGATCCCGGCAACCCGCTCAAATACCAGATCCCCGCCACCGGCCGCTATCGCATTGCTTCCAGGGGGTTCCTCGTCGTTTGGGCGGACGAAGAGCCCGACCAGAACTCGAATTCGAGATCGAACCTGCATGTGAATTTCCAACTCGGCGGCAACGACGGCTCCATCCTCCTGACCGCTCCCGACGGGATCACGCCCGTCGACTCCGTCACCTACGGAGCGCAGACCAACGACGTCAGCGAAGGCCGCTACTCCGATGGCGCGAGCGTGCGCTACTACATGCCGCTCATTTCGACGAATGCGACCCCCGGCGCGCCCAACGCCATCCCCGGCTACAATTCGCCGCCACGGTTCCCGGCCCTCGCGAACCGCTCGGCCTTTCCGGGCCAGTCCACCGGCACATTCTCCATTCGCGCCTACGATCCCGACAACAACACCCTCACCTACGCCGTGGAATCCGGCCCGCCCGGCGCCGCCGTCAACATCAACGGCCAGTTCCGTTGGATCGTCCCGACCAACCAGCCCTACGGCAATTACACCATCCAGCTGCGCGCCACCGACAACGGCGTCCCGCCCCGCAGCGACACCGCGTCGTTCATCGTCACCGTCCGCAGCATCGGCCCCGTCGTCACGCCGGCCATTCTCCCGCCCACGATTCAGTCCGTGTTCAACATCGGGGGCAACGCGACGTTCACCATCGACACCATCCCGGGTCACACGTATCGCATCCTCTACACCGATGACCTGACCGCGCCTCAATGGACGCAGCTGGGCCGCGACTTCATGGCGGCGAATCCGTACGCCAGCATCACCGATCCCGGCGCCGCGCCCCAGCGTTTCTACCAGGTTGTGCAGCTGGATTGACCTCCATCGTCCGGCCCTCTGCCATCGCCGGCGGAATCACGCCGGCGATTCTCTTTCTACCGCACGGCGTGCCGGTGATTGAACTCCACCGCGTCCGCATACCTCACGCCCGCGCCACCGAAAATATCCAACGCCGAACCGACCGTCAGGTCCACGCGGCCTCGCCCCACGCGTGTGACTTCCTCCAGGTCCGCCATCGACCTTGCGCCGCCCGCATACGTCGTCGGAATCGGCGTCCACTCCGCGAGCTTGCCCACCAGCTCAGAATCAATCCCGCGACACAAGCCCTCGACATCCGCCGCGTGAATCAAAAACTCGGCGCACGATTCGGCGAGCCGGCCCAGCATCTCCTTTGACAGCGTGAGTTCCGTAAACTTCTGCCAGCGATCCGTCACCACGAAGTATTCCCCGTCGCGTTTCCGGCAGCTGAGATCGAGGACCAGCCGCTCCCTTCCAATCACGCCCACCAGGCGTTTCAATCGCTCCCACTCCAGCCGGCCATCACGAAACACCCATGACGTCACAATCACATGCGATGCCCCGGCATCCAGCCATGCGATTGCGTTGTCCGCCTCCACGCCGCCGCCGAGGTGAAGCCCGCCGGGGTACGCCGCCAGCGCCGCGCGCGCCGCGTCATCGTTGCCCGGCCCGAGCTTGATGACATGCCCGCCCTTCAACCCGTCGCGACGATACAGCTCCGCGAACCACGCCGCCGGGCGCTCGGAGACGAAGTTCGTCCTCAAGCCGGCGCCGTTATCCTTCAACGTGCCGCCGACGATCTGCTTCACCTTGCCGTCATGCAGGTCAATACACGGTCTGAACATCGTCCCCCCATTTTCTTTGCCCGCCCGGTGAAGTCGAATCATTTCCCTTTGAGGCGGACGCCACGCGCCCTACTCTCCGCCGCGTGAAGATTCTGTTTATCGGCGACATCGTCGGCGAGCCCGGCCGCAAGGCTGTCAGCACGCTCGTGCCGCGCCTGCGTCGCCAGCATGACCTCGACGTCGTCATCGCCAACGGCGAAAACTCCGCCGGCGGCTCCGGCATCACGCCCAAAACCGCGGGCGAAATTTTCGATGCCGGCGTGGATGTCATCACCACGGGCGATCACCTTTGGGACCAGAAGGACGTGACCGCGCTCCTGCAAAACGAGCCGCGGTTTTTGCGTCCGCTGAACTACCCTCGCGGCACCGTGGGCCAGGGCTGCCGCCTGTATCAGCCGGAGAGCCGGCCGCCCTTCGCCGTCATGAATCTCCAGGGCCGCTCGTTCATGGCTCCGCTGGAAAATCCGTTCTCCGCCGCCCCGCCCGCCATTGCCGAGCTGCGCCGCCAGACCAGCATCATCTTCGTTGATTTCCATGCCGAGGCCACCTCGGAGAAAATCGCGTTCGCGCGCATGGTTGACGGCCAGGTCAGCGCCGTCGTCGGCACGCACACGCATGTGCAGACGGCCGACGAGCAAATCTTCCCCGGCGGCACCGCGTTCCTCTGCGACGCCGGATTCACCGGTCCGCACGAAAGCGTGCTCGGTCGGGAGATCGAACCGATCATCAGGCGCTTCATCCAGCAGACACCCCAGCGCTTCGAAGTGGCAAGAGATCGCGTGCTTCTGCAGGGCGCGCTGATCGACATCGACGACAATTCCGGCAAGGCCCGCAGCATCCGGCGCATTTCCGAAGCCCTGACATGAGCCGCAAAGCACAATCGCAATGGGATTTCGGCGAGCTCTTCCCGCCGGAGCAAACCCGCCGCGTGCTCACCGTCGCCGAGCTCACCACGACCGTTCGCAAGCTGATCGAAAAGGAAGTCGGCGAAGTGTGGGTCACGGGCGAGGTGACCAACCTGCGCCTCCAATCCTCCGGCCACTGCTACTTCTCGCTCAAGGACGCCAGCGCGCAGCTGAGCTGCGTGCTGTTCCGCGGCGAGGCGGCCGCGAACCGTGAGTTTCTTCAGGACGGCCAGAAGCTCCTGCTGCAAGGCAGCCTCACCGTCTACGAGGCGCGCGGCCAGTATCAGCTCATCGTCCGCACTCTTGAGCCACGAGGCATCGGCGCGCTGCAACTCGCCTTCGAGAAGCTCAAGCGCAAGCTGCAGGCCGAGGGATTGTTCGCGCAGGAACGCAAGCGCGTCCTGCCCCGCTATCCGCGGCGCATCGGTCTCGTCACCTCGCCCACGGGCGCGGCGATTCGCGACGTGCTGCACGTCATCGAGCGCCGCCAGCCGTCGCTTGAAATCGTGCTCGCGCCATGCCGTGTCCAGGGCGACGGCGCCGCGGCCGAGATCGCCGCCGCGATTCGACTGTTGAACGAATGGAGCCATCCGACGGAGCGCCGGTCTCCAGACCGGCGCGATCAAGAACCGGCCGCCGAACGCGCCGGTCTGGAGGCCGGCGTTCCAGTCGAAACCCGTCGTCTCGATCTCATCCTTGTCACGCGCGGCGGCGGAAGTCTCGAAGACCTCTGGGCGTTCAACGAGGAAATCGTCGCGCGCGCCATCTTCGAATCCGCGTTGCCCGTCGTCTCCGCCGTCGGCCATGAGATTGATTTCACCATCAGCGATTTCGTCGCCGACCTCCGCGCGGCCACGCCCAGCGCCGCCGCTGAACTTATCACGGAGGGTCCGTTCGCCAGCCGCCAGTTTGTCGAAGCCGCCGGGCGCCGGCTCCGCCAGCTCGTCCGCCAGCGGCTGGAGCGGGACCGGGACGATCTGCTGAACCTCGCCCGGCGTCTCGTCCGCGTGCATCCGCGCCGCCAGTTGCGGGACAAGGCGCAGTATCTGGACGATTTGCAGGCCTCGCTGGCCCGCGGCATCCGCCAGGGATTGCGAACCCATCGCGAGAAGTGGCAGGCCCTCCGCCAACGATTCGCCCGGTCGAAACCCGCCACGGTCCTCGCGCTCCGCCGGCAGGCGCTGCGCGAGCTCGAACGGCGGCTGCACGAGCAATCCCGGCAGATCGTGGAACGGAAACGCCACGCACTGCAACCGCTCCAGGCCCGCCTGCGGCTGCTCAGCCCGGAGAATGTCCTCGCGCGCGGCTACTCGATCACCACCGATGAAGCCACCGGCACGGTTCTCCGCGCCGCCGGCGAGGCGAAGCCCGGCCAGCGATTGAAGACGCGGCTGAAGTCCGGCGAGTTGCGAAGCGTCGTTGCCGG
>JBDHQG010000108.1:0-9301 GCA_039806925.1 Limisphaerales bacterium | reverse complement strand
CGCGATTGTCGCCGTTGATGTCGAGAATCTGCGCGGACTTCACCGTGCCCGAGTACGAAATCTTCTCCGGCTCCGCCAGCGTCCGATCCGCATTCTGCGCCAGCCAGTAAACGTTGTTCTCACCCAGCAGCAACAGGCCGGGCCGGCCCGTGCCGGCGAGGTCGCCGACCGACAGCGCGTTCGGCGTGAGCTGGCCGTCCTCGATCGGCCAGCGTTTCGGCGAGCTCCAGCCGTTCGTGCCCTCGTTGTATTGCACCACGAGCTCCTTCGGCTCGCCGTAATACGCCACGTCCGGACGCTTGTCGCCGTTGAGGTCCGCGACGATCAATCCCGCGATCCGTTTCTCGGATGCAATCGAGTCGATGCGGAACCGCGCGTCCGGCGGCAGCTCGTTCAGCTCGCGCTTCGTGTCCACCAGCCTGGCGGCGGCGTTTGTCTTGCCAGTCTGGTTGTAGAGCAACGTGATCTTTGAACGCGAATTGTTCACGATCACCAGGTCCAGAAGCCCGTCGCCATCCAGATCCCCTGCGCGCAGATCGGAGATGAACGGGTCGATGGGAAACGTTTCCGGCCCGGTGAAACCAAAGAAACTGTCGTTGGTCGCGGCGGGTTTGGCCTGCCCGGAAGCCGCATCCGCCAGATGATGAGACGCAAGGAACGCACCGACCGCGGCCGTGATGAAGAACGTTTTGTGCATGGAACGATGATTTGGTTTCCGCGACCGGAAAATGGCACTCACCCCGCCCTTTGACCAGATCATTCCCCGCCCGCCGCCATTCCCGAACCCCTGCGGCATCACACCGCCGCGACCGGCGAGGTTGATGAGCACGTCCGCACCGTCGAGTTCCCGTGCCCCTTCACCGAGTGTGCGCCCATCCCAAAAACATTCGCGGCCAGAACTGTCTGATCCGCGTGGCGAACGCGTGAGGACGATGACTTCGCAGCCTTGCTTGAGGAAATGCGTCCGTAGAACCCGGCCAAGAAATCCACTGCCGCCAGCAAGAATGACACGTCGCGCTTTCACGGCATTTCGAGGAAAACCCGCCTGATTTTGCGCGGGGCACAAACACGATAGGCGCCACCGGGACAGTGTCTGTGGGCAGCAAGCCGGTCGTAGGCCCGACGGAGCAGAGGAATTATCCCCGGCTGGCTGGCAACCGCCGCCAGAGGCCGCGCCCAACGCGCATGGCGGGCGATCTCGATGAAAGCATCGGCTCCGGCGAACCGGCGTCCATCGGCAGCGAGCAGATGCATGCGGGCGAACAGGGCATCCTCTGTCACGCCGAGGCGCGCCGCCGTGCCGGGGGTTTGTAACGGGAGAAGCTCGAAGCCGAACCGTCCCGCCAGACGCGCCACGCTGAGGGCGGAGCGGACGCAAACAGGACACGCGGCATCGTAGAATATCCGCCCTCGAACTGCCTTATTTACTGTAATTTCAGTATTCACAGAAATTTCTCCTCAAAAATAACTGTCACCCGCCGCCCAGGCCCAGAAGCCTGCGTACCTTGTCGCCGAGCTTCACGAACTTGGTCAGCGCGCCGGTGGGCCAGGTGCGGATCTGGCCATACCAGGCGGTGGTCGTTTCAAAGAAGGCGGCGAGATCGCGCAGGCGTTGCTCGGTGTATTCGTCGGTTTCCCGGTCCTTCTCGGCCTCGGCGATGCAATCGCGCAGGATGGCGAGCGTGGGATCGATCTCGCGTTTCTTCCGCTCATCGAGGACCACGCGGAACATTTCCCAGACTTCCTTCATGGACTCGAAGTGGTCGCGACGGTCGCCGAGGACGTGGGTGATCTTCACGATGCCCCAACCCTGAAGCTCCTTGAGGCTCGTGCTGACGTTGGAGCGGGCCACCCCCAGCGCCTGGACGATGTCGTCGGCATTGAGCGGCCTGGGCGAGATGAACAGCAGGGCATGAACCTGGGCCACCGTGCGGTTGATGCCCCAGCGCGTGCCCATCTCCCCCCAATGGAGGATGAACTTTTGCTGGACCGGGCTGAGGGCGGCGTTCTTATCCATAATTTCTGTTACAACAGAAATTACCGTATCACTGGGCTGGCGCAAGCTATTTTTCCCAGGTTCAGGCCGGCGCATGGAGCCCATCTCCTCATGCCAACTCCGCATGAACTGTGGTGAAACGGCGGTGGGGCGCGTCGCTCCGCGCGCGCCGTTTCATGTGAGACTACATCTCACCGGCGCGCAGAGCGACGCGCCCCACCATCACCGGCATCACTGAAGTCCCTTGACGAACTCATCAGCCTTGGCGATCGACTGGTTCATCTGCGCGATCAGCTTCGAGATGTCCGTCTGGATGCTTGTCGCCTCGCTCTTGAGCGACGCGATGGCCTGCGCGTTCAGGCTGTGCTTGAGCGCGAGCACGTAATCTTTGAACTGCGTGAGCACCGGCCCCATCGTGGACTCCGCCTTCTTCAGCGCCGTTTGCAGCTCCTGATAGCGCTGCTTCGTGAGGCGCAGCTGTTCCTTGCTCGCGGACTGGAGGCTCGGCGTATTGATCTGCGCGATCTCGTTTTCCCATTCGGCGAACAAATCGACCGCGACGGACTCCATGTCACGAATGCGCTTGCGCACCGTGTCGGCCTTGGAACTGCAATCGTCATAGTCGGCCTTGAGATTCTTGTAAGCCTGCTCCAGCTGGCCGCCGTCGAAGCCGGTCATCTCCTTCAGGCGCGTCATCGCGTCCTTGAACTGCTCGCCCGCCTCCTTCTGCTCGTCGCGCGCGGCGACGACGCGTTTCTTCAAAAGGTCACGCTTCTCCACGCCGAACTTTTCCATCGCCGCGTAATACGTGGTCTTGCATCCGGCGCCGACCAGGCAGGCGACCGCGAGAGCAAGCAGGAGCGAACGGAGGAGATTTGATTTTGTCGTCATGGGAGGAGAATAGAAGTCTCAACGCTGAATGCCAAACCCGGATTCTCAACGTGCCGCCGGCAGAAACCCTCCCGCCCTTAGCCGGGACGATGCGGTTGAGTTCCGGGTGGAACGGGCCACCGGCCCGTTCTGTCGGGCGACCCGTCCGACAGCCGCGCGCATTCAATGGTGAACGGCCGTCGTGCGTTCGACTCGGCGGCAGGTTGCCGCCGAGAACGGGCGGGTCGCCCGTTCCCCCATACCAACTGCACGGTTCCGGCTAAGCCGGAACCATGCATAAGAAAATTCCGGGAGCGCAGCCGCCCCTGGCTGCTGTCCGGCACGCCCTCGTGCCGGACACACCGGATGGTATGTGCCGGTGGCGCGTTGGCGCGGCCCCGCTGCGCCCGAGGCGGGCGCGCTCCCCAAACCAACGGCATCGTTCCGGCTGAGACTCGCCTCTTTCTTGCGACGGGCCTTTTCTGCCGGCGGGACGCCGGCAGCACGCTGGATCACAATCCGCCGAAGCGACGGTGACGACGGGCGTATTCTTCCAGGGCTTCGAGGAACTGCGGCTTGCGGAAGTCCGGCCAGAGCGTCGGCGTCACCACCAGTTCCGCGTAGGAAATCTGCCAGAGCAGGAAGTTGCTCACGCGCATTTCGCCGCTGGTGCGGACCAGCAAATCGGGATCGGGAAAATTCCGCGTGTAGAGATGCTGCGCGATGACTTGTTCGTTGATCTCCTCCGGTTCCAACCGGCCCGCCTTCACCTTGGCCGCAATGTCACGCACCGCCTCGATGATCTCGGTCCGCCCGCCGTAGCTCAATGCGAGGATCAGCGTCAGGCCGTTGTTCTTCGTCAGAGCGGCCTTGGTCTTCTCCAGCTGCTCCTGCACGAATTCCGGCAGCCGGTAGATCTGCCCGATCACTTCGAGCCGGACGTTGTTCCGGTTCAGCTCGCCGATCTCGTTCTTGAGATAGCGCGCGAGATATTTCATCAGCGTGTCAACCTCGTCCTTGGGGCGGCTCCAGTTCTCCACCGAGAACGCGTAGAGCGTGAGATATTTCACCCCCGCCTCGCCCGCCGCGCGGACGATGGCGCGCACGGATTCCGCACCCTGCCGGTGGCCTTCCACCCGCGGGAGGTGACGCTGCTTCGCCCAGCGCCCGTTGCCATCCATGATGATGGCGACGTGAGCCGGAACGTTGGCCTTGCCCTGGGCGCTGAGATGCGAAGCCGGGGTGCTCATGCAAATTCGCCAGTCAGTCCGGCAGGGCTCGCGATGTCACAGCAGGATGGTCTGCTCGCGCGCGGGACCGACCGACACGATCGCCAGCTTTGCCTGCGTGAATTCCGCGAGCGCCTGAAGATAGGTGCGCGCACGGGACGGCAGATCCTTCCAGCGCCGCGCCTTGGTGGTGGATTCCTTCCAGCCGGGGAAATCGACGTACACCGGCTCGCAACGCGCGAGCACTTCCACGTCGTTCGGGATGTAATCGAGCGTCTTGCCGCCGACGCGATAGCCGACGCACACGCGAATGACTTCGAGCGTGTCGAGACCGTCCACATTCGTGACGGCGAGATCATCGATGCCGTTGACCATCGTCGCGTGACGCGTGGCCACGGAGTCAAACCACCCGCAGCGCCGCGCGCGCCCCGTGGTCGCGCCGAACTCACGTCCCATGCCGTGCAGCATGTCGGCGATCTCGGAATTTTCCGACGGCAACGGGCCTTCGCCCACGCGCGTGGTGTACGCCTTCATCACGCCCATCACGCGGTCCACGCGATGCGGCGCCACGCCGGAGCCGGTGCAGGCGCCGCCGGCGGTCGTGTTCGACGAGGTCACGTACGGATACGTGCCGTGATCGATGTCGAGGAAGGTGCCTTGCGCGCCCTCGAACAAAATGTCCTTCTGCTTCTGCACGGCCTTGTGCAGATAGACGACGGTGTTCGCCACGAACGGCTTCAGCCTGTCGCCCGCCGCGCGATAGGCGTCGTGAACTTTCTTGAACGAAAGCGGCTTCGCGCCGAACGCCTTGAGCACCTCGTTGTTCTCCTTGATCTTCAGCTTCAACTTCTCCTCGAAGCGCGCCGGGTTGATCAAATCAATCATGCGCAGGCCGACACGCGCCGCCTTGTCGGCGTAGGCCGGGCCGATGCCGCGCTTCGTCGTGCCGATCTTGTTCTTGCCTTTGAGAATCTCGCGCTGCTCATCGAGCTCGCGGTGATACGGCAGGACCAGGTGCGCCGTCTCGCTGATCAGCAGGTTGTCATCCACCTTGACGCCGATCTTGGCGAGGCCATCGATCTCGCCGACGAGGCTCACCGGGTCGATCACCACGCCGTTGCCGATCACGCACACCTTGCTCTTGCGCAGGATGCCGGACGGGATGAGATGCAGGACATACTTGGTCTTGCCAATGTAAACGGTGTGCCCGGCGTTGTTGCCGCCCTGCGTGCGGACCACGATGTCCGCCTGCTCCGTCAGCACGTCGATAATCTTGCCCTTGCCCTCATCGCCCCACTGGGCGCCCACGAGAATTGTGTTGGCCATAGTTTGGTGTTGCTATCGCGAGAAATAAAAATCCCCGAACTGCAAATTCGGGGCGTTCACGCTTTTTGCGGGCAGAAGCTAAGGAATCCGCCGCCGGAGTGTCAACCCCGCGTTTGGCACATGACCGCCGGCATGTCTGGCCGGCGGCCACAGCACGCAAATCCATCGCTACTGCTTCTTCTCCTCTTTCTTGGCGTCCTTTTTCTCCTCCTTCTTCGCGTCCTTCTTGGGCTCCTCCTTCTTCGGCAGCGCCGAGAGATCCCAGCCCGTCGAAACCTCCACGTTCGGCAGCGCCGCCTTCAGCTTCTTTGCGCCCGCCTCCGTCACCTTCGACTGCCATACATACACGTTGCGCAGGAACTTCATGCCCTTGAGATGCTCCAGCCCCGCGTCCGTCACCTTCGTGCCGTAGAGATTCAGGTACGTCAGATTCGGCAGGCTCTTCAAATGCGCCAGCCCCGCATCCGTGACGCCCGTCAACTCCAGGTGCAACCGCTGCAGGTTCGTCAGCCCCTTCAAATTCGCCAGCGCGCCGTCCGTGATCTTCGTGTTCGCGAGGTTCAAGTCCACCAGGCCCGCGATGTCCTTCAGCGGCGCCACCACCGTGTCCGTCACGCTCGTGCCCAGCAAACGGAAGTTCGCCTCGCGCCAGTTCAGGTTCGCCGCGATGGGCCGCACATCGATGCCCTTCTGCGCGAGCGCCGCGATGGCCTTCTGCTCCGCGCCCGACGGCTTGAAATCCGCCGGCAGCACCGGGGCCGCAATGGCGGACGCCTTGGGCGTTTCCTTGGCCGCGATCTCGGGCCACACCGCGCCCTCCTCGATCCACTTCTTCAACAAATCGAGTTGCGCCTTCGGCAGCGGCTCGCCCTCCGACGGCATGAAATCATCGTCGCTCTTTGGCAAGGTCACGCGATGGAACAAGTCGCTCTTGGCCGAATCACCTGGAACGAGCGCCGGGCCGCCCTTGCCGCCCTTCAGCGCCGCCGCGCGCGAATCCAGGCGCAGCTTGCCCTTCTGCTTTTCAGCGCCGTGACACTTCACGCACTGCTGTTCGAGGATCGGATGAATCTCCTTCACGAAATCCACCTTGCCCTCCGCGGCGAAGACCGCATGGCTGACAAAGGCAACTCCAAGCGTGATGGCCAGTGACGTTTTCATAATAATCATGATTTCAGTTCCTAGATTCCGCGCGAATGAACGGCAGACGAACCGGTGCTTGCGGTGATTCATTCATTTCACGCCGGCCCGACGCAAGCGCAAAGGTCAGCCAGGCGAACTGGCCAGTCCGGCGGGAATGTGTTACACCCGCCGGCAGCTTCCCTTGCCGAAGCGATCCATGTCCGGCCCAGGCTTTCAAATTCCGCCACCGCCCGCGGGCAGTTCACCACCACCCGCTGGAGCATCGTGCTGGCGGCTCAGGACACGTCCTCGTCGGAGGCGCAAGCCGCCCTGGCCGCATTGTGCCAGGCCTATTGGTTTCCAATCTACGCCTTCGCTTCACGGCGAGATTGCCCGATAGAACCGCCAGCCCTGCCCGGCAGGGAGGCTGTCTTCAAACGAGGTGGCATCTTCGCCGGCAATGAAATCCAGGAGATCCGACCACGCTGTCAGGTTGGCGGAGCCTTGCAGCCGGTAGGCGCGCCCCGGCTCGGCAAGAATTTCCACGCGAATCGCGCCAGCCGCAGTCGAGCGACCGAGGTGCAACGCGGCATCGACCTGGGCGGATTGGAGGATTGTCTCGTTGTTTCCCACCGCGTAATAGCTGCCCCCGGAGTAGATAACAGACCTCAGATCATTGCCGCACCCCGTCACGCGACGGATCCAATTGGTGCCGTCCCCGGAGGTGAACATCACGCCACTGTCACCCACCGCCATGAACCGGCCGCCACCATAAACCACATCGGATAGATCGCCCGAAGGCCAGTTGCCAGCCCGCCACGTCGATGCGTCCGCGCTGACATAGTAAACGCCGTCATTGGCGACCGCGACGTAAACCCCGTCTCCGTAGGCGATGCCGTGAAGATTCTTGCGCCCACCGGGCCCGGACGAAGTCCACGACAAACCATTGGTGGAGGTGAGGACGGCTCCGTCCTTGCCGACGGCGACAAACCGTGTCCCTGTCCAAGTGATCGCGTTCAAGTCCCGCGTCGTCGGAGAACCCTCCCCCGTTTGCGGGTTCACGAACACCGGAAGCTTGCTCCAGGCAGCACCATCGGGAGAGGTCACAATCGTGCCTTGATCTCCGACGGCAACCAACAGGCGGCCGTTATGTGAAACCGAAAACAGATCGCCTAACGCCTGGTGTGCTTCCCAGGCGATGCCGTCAACGGAGGTCAGCGCCACCGAAGTAACCCCCTGATCACCGCTCTCGCCCACGACGACGAACCGGTCGCGAAACCAGGTCACGCCCCGGAAATTATTGGTCACGCCGGACTCGCGCGCGGTCCACACCCGGCCGTCCACGGACGAGAAGATCGCGCCCCCATTGCCGACGGCGACGAACAGGCCGTTTGCGCGCGCGATTCCTCGGAAGTTCAATTCCATACCCCACGACACCGCCAGCCAGTCCAGTCCGTTCGTGGAAGTGGCGAGCACGCCACGATTTCCCACCGCGATGAAGCGCCCGTTCTCGAAGCGGACCCGCTCGAACTCGTTCGTCCCGATGCCCGGGATCGGAGTCCACTCCAGGCCGTTGGAGGAAACAGCCAACCCGGAGCCGGCGGGATTCGGATAGCCCGCCACCACGAACCGCCCATTGCCGTAGGCCACCGATCGAAGAACCCCGGTCACGGGCGTTTCCAAAAATTGTTCAGTCCAATCCACACCATTCGAGGAAAGCAGAATCCAGTCTGAGGAATAACGCGAGAAGCCGACACAGAGACCATCTCCACATGCCAGAAACTCGACGAAATCGAACATCGGAAACGACTCAATCTCCCAATCGGCACCATCCGTCGACCAGGCAAAACCATAATCGGAACCGCCGGTAATATCCGCGCAAACTGGGATTACAAAGCGTCCATTCACGTAGAAAATCTCGCCGCTTGCGAAGGCAAGCCCGGCCACTGTCACTATCCGCCAATCGAAGCCGTTGGTGGAAATCATCACGCTGGCATCGGTCAACCTCGCCACAAAACGTCCATTCCCAAACGCCACTCCGTAAGCATTCCGCTCAATGCCCAGCCCAAGGTCGATCGGCTGCCAGTCGGCCCCGTCTAGCGACACCCCGAGCGCCCCACCTTCACACGCCACGAAAACTCCATTGCCGTGGGCAATCGCTGTGCCCCGTTCCGCGAAGCCGTTGCGACGGCCATCAACCCAGTCCACTCCATTGCTGGAGATCAACGTCGCCCCCTGCGCCCCGACCGCCACAAACCGGCCGGCCCCAAACGCCACGTCAAACAGATCATTTCCCTGCGGCTTCGGACTGCGCCAGTTCCAACGATCCAACGGCCCGGCGGCACGAACCGTGACTTGCGCGACACTGCTGGTCGCGGCCCCTTGTTCGTTCGAGACCATTGCCTGGTACTCGCCGCCATCGTCCGGCCCGTTCATGCGAAGCCTCAGCACAAGGTTCGTCGCGCCGTCGACATCGATTCCATCGCGCTGCCATTTCACCTCCACCGGCACATTCACCAGCACTCGAAGCGACAACACCTCGCCCTCCACCAGGTCCTGCGAGGCCGGATTGATTGTGATATTTGGAGCGATCAGATCAATGTCCAGACGCGCCACCCGGCTCGTCACGGAACCGAATGGATTGCTCGCGACCACCGAGTAACCACCGGCCTGCCGGAGAAACCCGGCGAAAAACTGGAGCGTTTCACCCGTCTCGCCCGCCAACGGGGCTCCCTCGAAATACCACTGGTACGACGCA
>JBDHQG010000107.1:0-9331 GCA_039806925.1 Limisphaerales bacterium | reverse complement strand
TGTGAAGCCGGGCGATGTGGTGGGCGCGAGCCTGTTCCTCGTGGGCGATTTCGTGGACGCCATTGGCGTGACCAAGGGTCGCGGCTTTGAAGGTGTCGTGAAGCGCTGGAGCTTCCGCGGCGGTGATCAAACGCACGGTGCGAAGGGCTGGAAGCGCCGTTCAGGCGCCATCGGCTGCCGTTTGTTCCCCGGCACGGTCAACCGTGGCATGAAGATGCCCGGTCACATGGGCCAGATTCAGCGCACCACACAAAACCTGGAAATCATCCAGGTGCGCGATGCGGACAATCTGCTGTTGATCAAGGGTTCCATCCCGGGCTCCGAGGGTGACTATGTCATCATTCGCGAATCCAAGAAGATGAACCGCGAAGTTGTGGCCAGGAAGCGCGCGGAAGCCGCCGCCAAGGCCAAGGCCGCTCCCGCCAAGAAAGGCGCCAAACCCGCTGCCGCTCCGGCCGCCAAAAAGTAAACGACCATGAAGCTTACTGTTAAAGACACCAACGGAAACCAGCAGGGCGAACTCGAAGTGAAGTTCGAGCTGGTGGAAAACGGTCGTGGCACCCAGGCGGTGCATGACACCGTCGTCGCCTATCAGGCCGCCCAGCGCATGGGCACGGCCTGCGCGAAGACCGCGGGCGAAGTCGCCGGTTCCAACAAGAAACCCTGGCGCCAGAAGGGCACCGGCCGCGCGCGCGCGGGCTCACACCAATCTCCGCTGTGGGTCGGTGGTGGCGTCGTGTTCGGCCCCAAGCCGCGCGATTACCGCAAGAAGGTGAACGCCAAGACCCGCCAGCTCGCGCTGCGCAAGGCGCTCAGCGAGCGCTTGAAGGCCGGTGATGTCCAGGTCGTCGCGGAGCTGAAGCTCAGCTCGCCGAAGACCAAGGGCTTCGTTGCGCTTCTCTCGAAGCTCGACGTGAAGGGCACGACTCTCGTCGTGGACTCGGCCATCGACAACAATGTGCGTCTCGCTTCGCGCAACATCGAAGGCGTGGAAGTGATCACGGCCGACAACCTCAACACCTACCAGGTGCTCCGTCCGAACAAGCTCGTTCTCACCAGGAGCGCGTTTGAAAAGCTGGAAGCCCGCTTGAAGGACTAAGTCATGAACGCATTTGAAATCATCAAGACGGCCCGTCTGACGGAGAAGGGCACCCGCCAGGGTTCGAAGTTCAACCAGTACACGCTCGTGGCGGACCGCCGCGCCAGCAAGCCGCAGATCAAGAAGGCCGTTGAAGAACTCTTCAAGGTCAAGGTTGTCTCGGTCAACACGCTGAATGTCCGTGGCAAGGCCCGCCGTCAGCGCACCGCGCAGGCGGGCCGCGACGAGAGCTGGAAGAAGGCAATCGTCACGCTGAAGGAAGGCGACAAGATCGTCCTGACCTAAGCCCGGATCGAAACAGTTTCCACAAGAGCGAATCGGGCAGCCGGTTCGCTCTTTTTGTTTTCGTTTTTAACACGCCCCTTTTGTCGCTCCGAACCGTTTTCCAACTTGCGATCCGGCCCTCGCCGGATAGCCTCTCGCCGCTTTGTCTATGAACTACAAGATCAGCCGCCGCGCCGCGTCGCTCTCGCCGTCACTTACTCTGGTCATTGATTCCAAGGCCAAGGCGATGAAGGCCGAGGGGCTGGATGTCGTGGGCTTCGGCGCCGGTGAACCCGATTTCGACACGCCGCAACACATCAAGGACGCCGCCATCAAGGCGCTCAACGAAGGCTTCACCAAGTACACGCCAAGCAGCGGCATCCCGGAACTGCGCCAGGCCATCGCGGACAAGTTCAAGCGCGAGAACGGGCTGACCTACAAGCCGAGCCAGGTGATCGTCTCCAACGGCGGCAAGCACTCGTGCTACAACGTCATCCTCGCGACGTGCGAGGAAGGCGACGAGGTGATCATCCCGTCGCCGTATTGGCTGAGCTATCCCGAGATGGTGAAGCTCGCAGGCGCGACGCCGGTGATTCTCACCACGACGGACAAGACGGAGTTCAAGGTCACGCCGGAACAGCTCCGTGCCGCCATCACGCCGCGCACGCGGCTGTTCGTGTTGAACTCGCCGAGCAACCCGACCGGCAGCGTTTACACCCCTGAAGAAATCAAGGTGCTCGGTGACATCTGTGTCGAGAAGGGCGTGCTCATCATGAGCGACGAGATTTACGAGCACCTCACCTACGACGGCGCCGTGGTGAAGAGCGTCGCGAGCTTCTCGCAGGCGCATTACGACCACACGATCATCGTGCATGGATTCGCGAAGGCGTGGAGCATGACCGGCTGGCGGCTGGGCTTCCTCGCCGCGCCGGAGCCGATTGCTAAGGCCATCGACGCCATCCAGAGCCACAGCACGAGCAATCCGACCAGCTTCGCGCAGAAGGGCGCGGTCGCCGCGTTGACCGGGCCGCAGGATCATTTGAAGGGCTGGCTCGTGGAATACGCCAAGCGCCGGACTTACGCGTGGCAGAAGCTGAACAGCATCCCGGGCATCAGCTGCGTGAACAGCAAGGGCGCGTTCTACCTTTTCCCGAACATCTCGAAGCTCGGCTTGAAGTCCGCTGACTTTTGCGCGCGGCTGCTCGAAGCCGAGAAGGTCGCCGCCGTGCCCGGCATCGCGTTCGGCGCGGATGATTATCTGCGCATCAGCTACGCGACGAGCCTGGCGAACATCGAGAAGGGTTTGAACCGGCTGGAGAACTTCGTGAAGGGTTTGAAGGCTTGACCTGAAGCTGGTCCATCGGTGCCTTGTTGCTGAACAGAATCGTGTTGCCTCGCAAGAGGTTTTTCGACACGGTCGCGTTGTCGGTGGCGTTCCCCTTCAACCAAACAACATAAAAAGGCCTCAGACTTATGGACAACGATTCTTCCTCGGGATTGGGTGGCTTGCTTGGCGGATTATTTGCGTTGGTCATCGCAGTCGGGTTGTATGTCTTTGTTTGCTACTGCCTCAAATTGATCTGCGAGAAGGCGGGGCATCAGCCGGGCGTGCTCATTTGGATTCCCATCGCGAACCTCGTGCCGCTGCTCACGGTGGCCAAGCTGCCGATCTGGTTCATCATCCTGTTCTTCATTCCCCTGGTGAATTTTTTCATTGGAATCTACTTGTGGGTGAAGATCTGTCAGGCACGCGGAAAGTCCGGCTGGCTTGCCATTCTGCTTTTCATCCCGGTTTTGAACATCGCATTTTTGCCCTATCTCGCGTTCTCGGAGTAGGCCGTCGTCCGCGCTTCCTCGCAGAGCCTCGATCTCAAACTCAGGCTCGCGCCCAGACTTCCCGGATAAATCTTGTTCAGAGCGTCACGTTAACCGCCGATGTGGGTACCGTGAATTTGTGTGGCTCCATGTCGTTGAAGTGAAGGGATCGCCCGATGAGTATCCGAATCATGCTTTTGTTGTTCCTGGTGGCGTCAGTGACGCTCGCGTCGCCGGCCGGTGATGAGAAGTTCGACACGCTGACCATCGGAAAGGATACCTTCACGAACGTCACGGTCTTGAACAAGACGAGGAGCGATGTGTTCATCAGCCACTCGCGCGGCATGGCCAGCTTCAAGGTCAAGGAATTGGACGCCCCTGCGCAGCTCAAGCTCGGCTATCAAGTCGAGCAGCCGAAGCCGACCAAAACCGAGGCGATCAAGCAAACGGTGGCGGGTCTCACCGAAATGAAAGAAGATCCCCGCGTGCAGGCCGCCGAGGCGGAAGCCTACGCCCGGTTCGCGGAGGCGCTGGAGCAGTTTGACCCGCGCATCTTTTACGGGTTCATAGCGGCAATCATTCTGGCCTATCTCTCGTTTTCATCCCTCTGCCGGTCCATCTGCCTCAAGGTGGCCCATCCGCCGAAGGCACTGATCCCGCTGGTGTGGCTGCCCCTTTTGAAACAAATCCCGATGCTCAAGGCTGCCGGGATGTCTCCGGCGTGGATTCTCAGCAACCTTGTTCCCGGCCTCTTCCTTGTCACTTACATCGTCTGGAGTTTCAAGATCACGAAGGCGCGCGGGAAGAATGTCGCCGCCGCGGTGTTCCTCATCCTGCCGGTCACGAATCTCTTCGCGTTCGCCTACCTCGCCATGTCTTCCGGTGCTGAGGAGCCGGAAACGGCAAAGGGCAATATCATCTCCCTGAACCCGGCTCCGCGCCGCGAGGCGGCGTAAGCGGAACGTGGCTGCAGAGAGGCTGCGCCGGGCCTCGCGTCGTTTCCACAGTTGCCAAGCGGAGGCGCTATCAGGTAGTTCTCTCCGCGTATGGCCACCGTTTCCGAGCAACTAAGGCTCGCCCGCGAACAGCAGCAATTGGACATCTATCAGGTGGCCGAGATCACCAAGATCAAGACCGACCACGTTCGCGCCCTGGAATCCGGCACCTACGACATTTTTCCCGCGCCCGTTTACATCCGCGGCTTCACGCGCACCTACGCCACGATGCTGAAGCTCGACGTTGCCCGGCTTCTGGCGGACCTCGACTCCGAGCTCTCTCGCGACGAGCGGTTCCGCGATCATCCTCCCCTCACGAACACCCCGCGCAGTCCGCTCGATTACGTCATGCTCCAGCTTTCGCGCATGAACTGGCGCGTGGCCCTCGGAATCATAGGCGCTGTTGTCGTCGTCATCGGGGTCGCTGTCGCGGTCCGCAGCCGGTCTCATTCGGGTGTTGATCCGCTGAAGGATCTTGGACCGGGCATCTACCAGCCGAAACAGGAAAAGAAGGGCGAGACGCTTCCGCTGCCCGCCACTCCGGCCAGGCGCTGAGGCATCCCGGTCGCGCTCGGATCGGATGTTGTCCCCGCGTTCCTTGTCTCGATTTTCCCGCATTGCCTTGATTGCGCGGCTTCGCGTAAGTTGCGTGTTCCTTGATGAAGACGGATAAAGCAAAACGGCCCGTTCGCGTGGGCCTGATCTCCCTCGGCTGCGCCAAAAACCTGGTCGATGCCGAGATCATGCTCGGCTCGCTCATGAAGGGCGGGGTGGAAATCACGAACGACGCGGCGCAGGCGGATGCGTTGATCGTGAACACCTGCTCGTTCATCGACGCCGCGCAGGAGGAAAGCGTGGACACCATTCTCGAATCCGCCGAAGTCCGCGAGGCCAATCATCGCGGCCAGGCGCTGATCGTTTCCGGCTGTCTCCCGCAGCGATTTCGCGAAGATCTACCCAAGCTTTTGCCCGAAGTCGATGCCTTCATGGGGATCGATCAGGTGGCGCAGGTTGGCGACATCGTTCAGCAGGCTTTGAGCAACCGGGCCGGCAAAATTACCGCGTCACCGAAAGCGAAAACTGCCAAGGACAAGGTCGCTGCGAAGCTGGCTGAGATCGACAAGAAGCATCCGGCATCAGCCCACGATCACGGTGAATCGCTGCGCGGCACCGAGAAGTTCGGCAAGACCAAGACTCAGGTCACATCGCCGGCGGTTCCGGTCGGGCCGATCCTCGATGTCACTGCGCGGCCCACGTTCATCCCGGATTTCGGCACGCCGCGGTTCCGTCTCACACCGAAACATTTCGCTTACGTAAAGATCGCGGAAGGCTGCAATCATCCGTGCAGCTTTTGCATCATCCCGCGGATGCGCGGCAGCCATCGCAGCCGCACGCAGGCGGACATCGTGGCGGAGGCCCGCCAGCTCATCGCGGATGGCGTGAAGGAGCTGAACCTGATTTCCCAGGACTCGACCTACTACGGCCTCGACCTGCGCGCGAACCACAGCCGGGCGATTTCCTCGCCGGAAAAATTCAACGCCGCGGCGAAATCGCTGCCGGCGGACGCGACCACGCTCTGCACGTTGTTGCGCGAGCTGAACGCGCTGCCGGGCGATTTCTGGATTCGCCTGCTCTACACACATCCGGCGCACTGGACGGATGAGCTCATTCAAACGATTGCGGAATGTCCGAAGGTGGCGCGCTACGTGGACATGCCGCTGCAGCACATCCACGAGAACATGCTGGAGCGGATGCGCCGCGAGACATCGCAGCAATACATCGTGGATTTGATCGCGAAGATTCGTGCGGGCATTCCGGGCATCGCGATTCGCACGACGTTCATCGTCGGTTTTCCCGGCGAGACGGAGGCGTATTTCAAGACGCTGCTCGATTTTATCCGCGACACCAAGTTCGAGCGGCTCGGCGTGTTCACCTATTCCAAGGAGGACGCGACTCGCGCTGCTGGAATGGTCGGGCAGATTCCTGACGCCACCAAGCAGAAACGTCGCGAGCGCGCGATGGCCGCGCAGCACAAGGTGGCGGTGCAAGTCTCGGAATCGTTTGTCGGTCGCGCGATCCGCGTGCTCATCGAGCGCGAGGCGAATGCGAAGGAATTGACCGGTGCGAACATCAGCTCGTGGGAACATGGCTTGATTCGCGAGGCGGATGCGCACACGGCGCAGCTCAAGGGCCGCTATCTGCTGGCGCGTGGCGAGGCGGACGCGCCGGATATCGACGGGCGAATCTACGTCCGCGGAAAGCCTCCGGTTGGCCAGTTTGCGGAAGTGAAAATCATCGGGCACACCGACTACGACTTGATTGCGGAGCCGGCATGAATCTTCCGAACAAGCTCACCGTTTCGCGGTTCGTGCTGACGGCCATCTTCATGGGCGCCGTGTTCTGGCGTTCGCCGTTGAACGACACGATTGCGCTGTTTCTCTTCAGCGCCGCAAGCCTGACGGATTACTTCGACGGCAAGATCGCGCGCAGCCGGAATCTCATCACCAACTTCGGCGCGCTGATGGATCCTCTGGCGGACAAGATTCTCACCTGCGCGGCGTTCATCGCCCTGGTGGAGCGCGCGCACTCGGTGAACGATGAGACTGGCGTGAAGGTTCATGCGTGGATGGTCATCATCATCGTCTCGCGCGAGCTCGCCATCACCGGCCTGCGCCTGCTGGCGGCAACGAAGCAGCTCGTCCTCGCGGCGGAGCGTTACGGCAAACACAAGACCATCTCGCAGATGACGGCGATCATCGCGCTGTTGATGCTGGACGCGTGCCCGGAGTGGGGTCCGTGGGCGAGGGCGGCATTGATTCCGTGGCTGCCCTGGTTCGCGCGCGTGGCCTTGTGGATTACGGTGCTGCTCACGTTCACTTCGGGGGCGCTGTATCTGTGGCGGAATCGCGAGTTGTATCTGCGCGACATGTAAGTCAGCATCCGCGACATGCACGCGCTGGCAAGTTTCCCAACCCTGTTTGCCGCATCTTTTGGCGGGTGGGAGGTCGTGCTGATTCTGGCAATTCTGCTGATCCTCTTTGGAGCAAGAAACCTCCCGAAACTGATGGATGGCCTGCGCCGCGGAATGGAAGAGTTCATCAAGGCAACGCGAGAAGTGCATGATGAACTCAATCGGGCAACTGGCCTGCCTCCTTCGCAAACCAACCCGCAACCGGATGTGGATAAGGCGGGGAAAGAAGAGCTTTCTCTCTGGCTTGCCCAAGGCTTCGACATTGGACGCATTCCTGTGGCTCCCGGCACGTTTGGATCGCTGGTGGGTGTCCTGTGGTTTGCGCTGCTGCTGGTGCCGGGCAGCTTGTGGCTCTATGTCGTCGGGATGCTGCTGGGCCTTGCGGCTTCGGTGAAGTATTGCGGTGAAGCGGAGCGGATTCTCGGCGAGAGCGATCCCGGTTCCGTGGTGCTGGATGAAATCGCCGCCATCCCGATCTGCTTCCTGCCCTGGGTGGTGCTGGAACTCTGGCGCACGAAGTCCATGCCGCCGGTCGAGACATTTTTCTCAGCGCACGGCCTGTGGAAAACGATCGGCATCTACGTCCTGTTCCGCGTGTTCGACATCTGGAAACCGTGGCCAGTGCGGCAAAGTCAGAATCTGTCAGGCGGTTGGGGAGTGACGGCAGATGACGTCTTGGCCGCGGTTTATGTGGCGATAATAAGTCTCTTCTTCATCGCCTGACACGCGCGGGCGGGCGGGAGATTTTCCTGTTCATATCCGCTCTGTTTCCTCCACAACTTACCCATGTCGTCCGCCGGACCATTGCTGAAGCTGGACAAAGTCACGAAGAATTATGTCGCCGCAGAGGGCGCGGCACCGGTGGCTGTCCTTCGCGAACTCAGCTTTGAAGTGGTGGCGGGGGAATCCATCGCCATTGTCGGTCCCTCGGGTTCCGGCAAGAGCACGCTCCTCAACATCATCGGCACGCTCGATCAACCGAGCACGGGAAACGTCTGGCTGGCGGGGCGTGACTTGAGCCGTCTTGGCGAGAATGAGCTGGCGGCGATTCGCAATCAGGAGATCGGTTTCATCTTTCAGTCGCATCACCTGCTTCCCCAATGCTCGGTGATCGAGAACGTGCTGGTGCCGACGATCGCCGACCAGCGCCGCGATGCCTCGAGGAACGTCACGGCCAGGGCCGGGCAGTTGTTGAAACGCGTCGGTTTGGGGGAGCGATTGCATCACCGGCCGGGGCAGCTTTCCGGCGGCGAACGCCAGCGTGTGGCCGTGGTGCGGGCGTTGATCAATCAACCGAAGCTGCTGCTGGCCGATGAGCCGACGGGGGCGCTGGACCGGGCTTCCGCCCAGGGACTGGCGCAGTTGCTGGTGGAATTGAACCGGGAGGAAACGGTGACGCTGCTGGTCGTGACGCACGCGCCCGACCTGGCGCGGCAGATGGGCCGGATGGTGGAGATGCGGGATGGCCAGCTTGTTTCGTCGGGCTCATGAGGGTTGGAACGGGCCTAAAGTCCGCAAAACTACGCAAAAATAACCCTTGCCATAGGCTGGCATTAGGGCAGGGTAGCCCGGTCAGTTAGATAGCCTGTCGATTCAAGGCATGGAAAATCTTCAGTTGAACGTGATTCAGTGATGATTTGAAACCCGGTGTTCGGGAACAGCCCAGAAAGAGCAGTCAGCATCTAAGTAGATAAAATCATCAAATGAGCACGAAACTGTATGTTGGGAATCTTTCCTTCAACACCACCGAGAACGATCTGCAGGACGCGTTTGCCGCGCACGGCACGGTCGCCTCAGTCGATCTGATCATGGACAAAATGACGGGCCGCTCCCGCGGCTTCGCCTTTGTCACCATGGACTCCCCGGAGTCCGCCAAGGCCGCGATTTCCGCGATGCACGGCGCGCAGCTGGACGGCCGTCCGTTGACGGTCAACGAAGCGCGCCCTCGCGAAGAGCGCGCCCCGCGTAGCGGCGGTTTTGGCGGCGGCCGCGGCGGCGGTGGTGGATACGGCGGCGGTCGCGAGCGCAGCAACCGCTACTAACCTTCGGGTTGATTTCAGGGTGCGGGGTTCGTGAAAGCGAATCCCGCGCTTTTTTCTTTTGAGAGTTTGGACGATTTGCCTGCCGGCGGCTCCAGACAAACCAGGCCGAGGCGGGCTTCGGCGAACGTTTTTTTGCAGAGAGAAT
>JBDHQG010000106.1:0-9337 GCA_039806925.1 Limisphaerales bacterium | reverse complement strand
GTGAGGCGGCGCGCCAGGTCGCCCACCACCTGGATCACGCGGCTGACGCAGTCGTCGCGAATCCAAGAAGCGTGAGGCGGTCGCCATAAACCGGCCGGCCGTCCTTGTCCTCGCGACGCAGTCGTCGCGAATCCAAGAAGCGTGAGGCGGACCACCACCGCCGCCGGCGCCGCCGGCCTCGCCCACGACGCAGTCGTCGCGAATCCAAGAAGCGTGAGGCGGCGTCATCGGATGGCCGGGCGTGGTGTTGAACCCGCCGACGCAGTCGTCGCGAATCCAAGAAGCGTGAGGCGGCAATCCATCGATCACGGGGAGATCGATGGTGGTGACGCAGTCGTCGCGAATCCAAGAAGCGTGAGGCGGGCCCATTCTCCGAGGCGCTTCGCCTGTAGCGCGGCGACGCAGTCGTCGCGAATCCAAGAAGCGTGAGGCGGGTGAGGTTGCGGGTGCGCACGGCTTGCGCCGCGGGACGCAGTCGTCGCGAATCCAAGAAGCGTGAGGCGGAGGGCGTAGCATCCACAAGCACGGCAGCGCCGGGTGACGCAGTCGTCGCGAATCCAAGAAGCGTGAGGCGGCTCCTGGCCGACGCCTACTCCGCCCTCGCGGAGCTGACGCAGTCGTCGCGAATCCAAGAAGCGTGAGGCGGATCGAACATAAGACGCTTTCGTTAAATTACTTCAACCTTAAGAAGACCCATATAACCCTCAATTTCTCCGCTATTTTCATCGCCGAATTGGCCTACGTCACCGATCTTGGGCTCAACGGTGGCGCCGTAGCGCTCTACGGCGCCAATATTGGGCCTGACGGTGGCGGCGTTGGGGAATACGGTGACGCCGTATCGCGATACGGTGCCGATCATGGGCCCAACGGTGTCACCGTTGGGCGCTACGGCGCCGATCCTCCCTCCAACGGCGGCGGCGGATGGTCGCACGCCGCTGATCCTGGGCCCTACACCCATCCCCTCTTCCGGCTGATCGTTCCCAGCGTGTCGCCTTGCGCCGGCGCCTTGCCGGGCGGAGCGTTCCGCCCGCACGAACATGGCAAGGGAAGCTTTGCCTTTTGCCGCGTCGCTGGGTGGTGGAGCGGAGCTTTGCGTGGGTGGCGCGCTTTCGCCGGCTGGCCCGCGACTACGAACGGCTGGCCTTTGTCTCGTTCATGCTCCATTCCCTCTTCCCCATAAATTCATGACAGGCTCCAGGCGCGACATGGGATTATCGGTGGAGGCGGGAACGGCCAGCCCAGAAAGCGCACAATCCACCCAATGCCAGTATGCTAAGTATTGATGGCTCGGGGACAATGCCTACTCCGAAATTATCAAACGTCGCTCCAATCCCAGAAGTGGGTTCGTTGCTGAAAAGATATAGACCCGAGGCTCCATTCACAAAAGTTGGGTCTATTGCGTCTATCCTCGCAATCGGGGTTGATACGTTCGTTACTTCGAACAAAACCCCTCCCAACCCGCCGCCGCTCGAAAGGCTTAGGAAGAACCGGTACATCAAAGCTGAATCAACAGTGATCGACGTACTGGCCAGCGTTGTCGAAACTCCATTATCGAGGCGAAGAATGCTCAAGGTGCCGGACGTCGAATACGTAAAACCAAACCCATCAAACGTTTGATCTGCGTTGAAGTGAACACCAGCGAAGCCACCAAATGTCTGGCTCTTGGCAGCATCCCAACCGGTCACCAACCAAGAAACCCCCGCCGCACCTGATGGAACATCAAACCGGAAAGAACCCGCCCGGGCTGGACCATATTGAATCGGATCAGGAGAAGCATCGGCCTCTATTCGATAGCGATGATCGAGTCCAAAGGGCGTTTCGTTGGGAGGGAACGAATAGGCGGCTCCTCCACCGGAGGACGCGAGCGGGTCGAAGTGAACCCAGCCTTGATCATCGCCGTCCAAAAAATCATCGCTTATCTGTGTGCGGCCTTCAAACAGCGTCCCATTCAGGACGAGGAGGCTGGTCACCAGCCACCTGACAAGTTGGTAATTTTGTTTCATACTGGCTTTCATCTGGTTTTCACAATAATTGAAGCATTCCGACATCCTCCATCCACCCTGCAATGCGCTGAGCGTGGCCCGGCCTGAATTCACCGCGCCCCGAATCAACTTTCCGCCGCCCGTCTCACTATTGGGTTCCTCGCTGTTTTCGGTGGGCGAATCGTTTGTCTGGACGCGCCTTCCGGGTCGCGGAGCGACGGTGTGACGGTAGCCGTGGGCTTTTAGCCCACGGTCTGGCCCATCCCGCGGGCGCGTCGCGGAGCGACGCTTGACGGCCCGTCCCATCGGATTTCCTTCTCCATCGTCGCTCCGCGACGAAACCGTCCCGTCTCTCGATCCGTGGACTAAAGTCCACGGCTACCTTCAATGCCTCGCTCCGCGAGACCAGACGACCACTCCATGCCATCCACCGAAAACAGCAAGGAACCCATCATTGAAGCACGGAACCTTCATCCCGCTGCTCCATGCCAGGGACGTGCCTTGCCCCCGTTCAGAATGGATTGGTGGAACCTTACTGCCTTGCGCCCCGCTTCTCCACTCCCGATTTCCAGTATTTATTCCTTCAACCTTGCAGGGGTAAACCACGGATGATCACGGATGAATCCGCCGCAGCGGCCCCGTCACCACACGGACCGCGACCGGTCCCCGGTCGTAGCGGGTCGAGGTGCAAGAACATGTTTGAAATTCCAAAGATTTCCGACCCGGCCACGCGCTGCGAGCCGGGACGGCTTGCGGTCCCGCAATCCTTCCCGCCCGACAGCTGGGCGCCCGACACCCGGAAACCCCGGACGCAAACTTGACCTTTGGCCGCAAATGAATTCCAATTTCATTCCATACCCATGAAAGCATTACATGTATTTTTGTTGCTGGGATTCCTGTGCCTCGCCTCCGCCACCCCGTCACTCCGTGCCCAAGACAGCCAGGTTCGCATCAGCGAGTTCATGGCTCAAAACGCGGACGGCCTCGAAGATGAGGACGGCGATGAGGAGGACTGGATCGAAATCCACAACGCTGGCACCACCGCCGTGAACCTCGCCGGCTGGTATCTCACCGACGCCACCAACAACCTCCGCAAATGGATGTTCCCCGCAGTGACGATCGCGCCGGACGGGTATCTGATCGTCTTCGCCTCGAACAAGGATCGCAACTCCGGCGAGCTGCATACCAACTTCCGCCTGAGCGACAGCGGCGAATACCTCGCGCTCGTTCAATCCAACGGCGTGACCATCGCCTCGCAGTTCACGCCGGCTTATCCGATCCAGGCCCCGAACATCTCCTACGGCGTCCGAGGTAGCACGGCGACCGAGACGCTCCTGGCCCAAGGCGCGCCCGCCAAAGCCTTGGTCCCGCTCAGCGGTTCGCTGGAACCCGAGCCCGGACCGGACCCGATCCGCCCCTGGACCGTTCCGGATTTCGATGACTCCTCCTGGCAGTCCGGCACCACGGGCGTGGGTTACGAAGCCGACACCGGCTACGAAAGCCTCCTCGGACTCAGTGTCACCGGCATGCAAGGCGTCAATGAAACCGTCTACATCCGCGTTCCCTTCGTTCTCACCGATCCATCCGTCATCACCTCGCTCACGCTGCGCATGCGCTACGACGATGGCTTCATTGCGTACCTCAATGGCCAGCCCATCGCGTGGGACAACGCGCCCGACCCCGGCAGCGCCACCTGGAACAACGGCGCGCCGGCAAACCGCGCCGACGGGTCCGCGACCACGCCGGCCAGCTTCAACATCACCAGCGCGAAAAGCTTCCTCCAGGTCGGCACCAACATTCTCGCCATCCAGGGCCTGAACAACGGCATCAGCAGCTCCGACGTGCTCATCCTGCCCGAACTGGTCGCCACCGTGACCGGCAGCAGCACGTTCGCGCTCCGTTATTTTCCCGTGCCCACGCCCGGCGCGGCCAACAACACCGGCATCGCGGAGCTCGGCCCCATCATCGACTCCGACGAACATCATCCGGCTGTCCCGACCGATAACGACGGCGTGCGCGTCACCGCGCGCATCCGTCCGGCGCGCGGCGTCGTGACCTCGGCCACCCTGCGATATCGCATTGGCTACAACGCCGAAGTCTCGTTGCCGTTCCTCGACAACGGCAACAACGGCGACGGCGGAACGAACGATCTCCTCTTCGGCGCCACCATTCCGGCCAGCGCGCACAGCGCGGGCCAGATGGTGCGCTGGTACATCACCGCCACGGATTCCTTCGGCGGCACCTCGCGTCTGCCCGCCTTCGCCGAGCCGCTTGATTCGCCGGAATACTTCGGCACCGTCGTGTGGAATCCCTCGCTGACCAATCCGCTCCCGGTGTTGCACTGGTTCATCCAAAACCCGACCGCCGCCGAGAACGGCACCGGCACGCGCTGCTCGCTGTTTTACGACGGTGAATTCTACGACAACCTGAACATCAACCTCCACGGGCAGTCGAGCACCGGCTTCCCGAAGAAGAGCTTCGACATCGATTTTCATCCCGGCCACAACTTCAAGTGGAAGGACGGCGAGCCGCGCGCGGATGACATCAACATGCTCACCACGTATCCGGACAAGGCACACATGCGAAACGTCCTCGCCTACGAAACTTTCCGCGACGCCGACACTGCCCATCACTGGGTCGTGCCCGTGCGCGTGCAGCAGAACGGCGCCTTTTGGGGCACGGCGCATCTCGTGGAAAACGGCGACGAGGACTGGCTCATCCGCATGGGCGTGAATCCGCAGGGCGCGCTCTACAAGATGTACAACCAGTTCAACACCGCCGGCGCCGCCACCAGCGGCGCGGAAAAGAAGACGCGCAAGAACGAGAGCAACGCCGACCTCACGGCGCTGTTCAACGGCGTGAGCCTGACCGGCGAAGCCCGCCGCCGATTCGCCTACGACAACATCGATATCGCCCAGACGGTCGATTACCTCGCGGGCATGACCATTATTGGCGACACCGATTGCTGCCACAAAAACTACTACTTCTATCGCGACACCGGTCGCAGCGGTGAATGGGTGATGTGGCCGTGGGATGTGGACCTGAGCTTCGGCCGCGTCTGGACCGGCGCGCGGACGTATTGGGATCAAATCCTCAATCCCGCCACGCCGCTGCGCATCGGCGAGGGCAACTTCTTCGCGAACGTCATCTTCAACACGCCCGAGATGCGGCAGATGTATCTGCGCCGCCTGCGCACGTTGATGGATGAACTCATCAAGCCTCCGGGCACGCCCGTCGAGGCGCTCCATTACGAACCGCGCATCGACGAACTCGCCGCGCAGCTCGCGCCCGATGCCGCGCTCGATGCCGCGAAGTGGAACTCGCACGCCTGGGGCAACGGCTCCACCGCGCCGTGCTGCGCGCAGACGCTTCCGCAGGCCGTGGCCGAGCTGAAGGATTCCTATTTCCCGCAACGCCGCACGCAGCTCTATAACGGCCTTGCCTCCGGCGCGAACGAGATTCCCGGCGCGCAGCCGCCCGGTTCCGTCATCGCGTTCGGCACCATCGAGGCGAATCCCGCGAGCGGCAACCAGGACCAGGAATACATTCAGCTCCGCAACCAGAACAGCTACGCGGTGGACATCTCCGGCTGGACCCTGGGCGGCGCGATCAGCTTCACGTTCCGCGGCGGCACGGTCATTCCCGCCGGCGCGAATCTCTACGTCGCCGCGAGCCGCCCGGCCTTCCGCGCCCGCACCGTCGGCGTGACCGGCAATCAGGCGCTCCACATTGTCGGCGACTACGAGGGCCGTCTCTCCGCGCGCGGCGAGCAGCTCATCCTCACCGATCGCCAGGGCGTTCAGATCGCTTCCACCACCACGCCCAGCCAGCCGAGCGCGCCGCAGGCGTCTCTCCGCATCACCGAGCTGATGTATCACCCGCATGTGCGCACGGATGACACGTTTGATCGCGAGGAATACGAATACATCGAGCTCAAGAACATCGGGGCCACCACCATCAGCCTCCTCGGCGTTCACTTCGCCGAAGGCGTGGAGTTCAACTTCACCGGCAGCGCCGTCACCAATCTTGCCGCCGGCCAGCGCGTGCTCGTCATCAAGAACGCCGCCGCGTTCACCCAGCGTTACGGTGCCGTGGCGAACATCGCCGGCGCTTACGTCGGCAGCCTCGATAACAGCGGCGAACGCATCCGCCTCGACGACGCGAACAACGAGAAGATCCTCGACTTCACCTACAACAACTCGTGGTACCCCATCACCGACGGCCTCGGCTTCTCGCTCGTCATCATGGATCCAACAGCGCTCTTCAGCACGTGGGATCTCAAGGCCAGCTGGCGCATCAGCGGCGGCCAGTATGGCACGCCGGGCGCGGACGACGTCGCGCTTCCTGCTGTGCCAGGCATCCTCGTGAACGAAGTACTCAGTCACACGGATCTACCGCAGAAGGACGCCATCGAATTGTTCAATCCCACTGCCGCGCCTGTGGACGTCAGCGGCTGGTATCTCACGGATGATCCGGGCTTCCCGAAGAAGTATCGCATCCCCGCCACCGCGCCGATTCCCGCCGGCGGGTATCTCGTCTTCGATGAAGATGACTTCAATCCGCTCCCGGGATTCCCGCCGAGCTTCTCCTTCAGCTCCGTGGGCGACGAAGCCTACGTCTTCTCCGCGAACGCCGCCGGTGAACTCACCGGTTACCTGCACGGCTACAGCTTCGACGCCAGCGCGACCGGCGTGCCCTTTGGCCGTCATCTCGACAGCCAGGGCAAGGAACATTTCGTCGCGCTCTCCAGCCTCACGCTCGGCGCCGCGAACGCCGCTCCCAAAGTTGGCCCGATCCTCATCGGCGAAGTTCACTACCGCGCGCCGTTGCGCCTCGAAGGCATCGACCTCGTGGAAGCCTACGAAGAAGAATTCATCGAGCTTCGCAATACGAGCGCCGCGGCCGTGCCGCTCTTCGACCCAGCCAATCCCGGCAACACGTGGCGTCTGCGCGGCGGAGTGGAGTTCAACTTCCCGCCGAACATTACCATCCCGGCCAACGGCCAGCTGGTGGTCGTTTCGTTCCATCCGATCAACAACCCCGTCGCCGCCGCGGCCTTCCGCGCGCGCTTCGGTCTCGCCGCCAGCGTCGCCCTCGTCGGGCCTTTCAACGGACCGCTCGGCAACGAAGGTGATGACATCCAGCTGCTCCAGCCGGATTCGCCGGTCGTCGCTCCCGATCCGGATGCCGGTCTTGTACCCTACATCCTGGTGGATCGCGTCGACTACAAGGACAGCTCGCCGTGGCCCATCGCCGCCGATGGTTTCGGACCTTCACTTCAACGCCTCGGCGCAACGTCCTTCGGCAACGACCCGCTCAGCTGGACCGCCGCCGCCGTCACCCCCGGTGCGCCGTATCCTGGCGGCAACGCTCCCGTGATCACCACGCAACCGCCGAACCTCACCGTGGTGGCGAACTCCAACGTCACCCTTTCCGTCACTGCCACCGGTGACGCTCCGTTGCGTTACCAGTGGACCTTTGACGGCGACGTACTCCCGGGCAAAACCAACGCCACGCTCCCGCTGCCAAACATCCAGCCGCAACAACAAGGTAACTACCGCGTGATCGTGCTCAACGCCGCCGGTTCCGCCGCCAGCAGCAACGCATTGATCACCGTGCTGATTCCCGCGCGCATCACCCAGCAACCGCAGAGCGCGCAGGCGCATCGCGGCGCGAGCGTGATCTTCGTCGTGCAGGCTTCCAGCAGCTCGCCCCTTGCGTATCAGTGGCGCAAGAACGGCACGAACCTCGTGGGGAAAACCGATTCCTTCCTGAACCTCGCGAACATCGGATTCGCCGACGCCGGCGCCTACGATGTGGTCGTCACCGATGCGCTCAGCTCCGTCATTAGCGATCCCGCGCAGCTGACGTTGCTGCCGGACCCGATCATCACCCTGCAACCGGCCAACCTGACCGTCACCGTGCTTGGCACGCCGGTGAACGTGACCAACTCCGTCACCGCCTTCAGCGGCACGCCGCTGCGGTATCAATGGCTCCTCAACGGCACGCCGCTCGCCCCCAGCGCGAACATCCCGAGCGTGACGAATGCGCAGCTCGTTATTCTCAACGTCGGGCTCGCCAACACCGGCGATTACTCGGTGATCGTCAGCGACAACTTTTCGTCCATCACCAGCCTGACCGGCCGCCTCACCGTCAACACCCGCGCCGAGATCACCGTGCAACCGCTCAGCTCCGAGGCTCCCGAAGGCGGCACCGTGAGCTTCAGCGCGGCGTGGAACGGTTCCGGTCCGTTCCTCCATCGCTGGCGTCGCGGAGCCACCACGCCGTCCACCACGCTCGGCTTCCTCTCGCCGACGAACGGCATCGCCAGCCTCATCGTTCCCGGCGGCTACATCATCGCCAGCCAGACGAACACCGTGCTCGTGCTCACGAACGTCGGCGCGGCGCTCGCCGGCGCCTACGACATCGTCGTCTCGAACGCCGTCGGCCAACTCTCGTCGGAGGACGGCATTCTGACCATCGCCGCCGACACGGATCGCGACGGCTTGCCGGACAGTTGGGAAACCGGCCGCGCCGGATTCAACATCAACGATCCAAGCGACGCTCTGCGCGATGACGACAACGACGGCTCCAGCAACGCCGCCGAATACTTCGCCGGCACCGATTATCAAAACGCCAGCAGCTACCTCCGGTCCGCGATTCAGCCGAACGGCGCCAACCTCCTGACCTTCCAGGCCGTCTCGAATCGCGCCTACATCGTGCAGTTCAGCGAAACCCTGTCCGGCACCTGGAGCAACCTTGTGATCGAGCCCGCGCGCGGCAGCAACCGCGTGGTCAACGTCTCGGACCCGGCCCCTCGCCCAAAGCGCTTCTACCGTCTCACCACGCCGCCGCAGCGCTGAGCGACGATTCTGATTCCAACTTGAATCGACTGAACTCAGCCGGGCGCCCCTTGGACTGCTGGGACATGTCCCAGCTTTTCCTGCACGGTGGAAAGCTCCAGAGCGACACGGACTGTGCATGATGCAGCCAAAGCGGCGTCGTGCCGCCGCAGTCCACATGTTGCGTTCCGCCGCCTACCTCCGCCCAATCTTCTGCCACAACGCTGGCAACCGCCGATCGTTCGGAGCCACCGCTTCCGCCTGACGCGCCACGGCCGCCGCAGCGCTGAGCGACGATTCTAATTCCAACTTGAATCGACTGAGCTCAGCCGGGGGCGCCCCTTGGACTGCTGGGACATGTCCCAGCTTTTCCTGCACGATGGAAAGCTCCGGAGCGACACGGACTGTGCATGATGCAGCCAAAGCGGCGTCGTGCCGCCGCAGTCCACATGTTGCGTTCCGCCGCCTACCTCCGCCCAATCTTCTGCCACAACGCTGGCAACCGCCGATCGT
>JBDHQG010000105.1:0-9424 GCA_039806925.1 Limisphaerales bacterium | reverse complement strand
AGTGCGATTGACATTCCTTGGCGAAGTCCTTTCCGAACAGCTGATATACTGCTTTCGGGATGACTTTCACGGCTCTCAGTTCGCCGAAGCGACCTCTGATCGCTCGATAGGTTACGCCGTAAAATCCCCGACCTGCCGGTCCTTGGATGTTGAAGTCCCGGATGCTCTTCGGATACGAGTGCAACGGGAAGTCGTAGGTCTTGCCGCAATCCGGGCACACATCCGTCAACTCCTTGAGGGAGTGATCCTTCTTTGGATGCAGAAAGCAGCAGTATTTGTCGCCCATATTACGTTGCTTTGATGACATGCCCCGCGAACGGCATTGCGGGTGCCGGGGCGATGGAGAAAAGTTCACCCTCCATTGCTGGCGGTTCCGAGGGGGTGGCCAGGCGAATCTTCAGCACCGGTTCACCACGCACGACTCGCTCATCGGGCCGCTTTAACAGTTCGACTCCCGCCGGGTCGGGGAATCGGGTGCCTGAAACGGTGCGTTGCTGCTGCACGATGAAATCACGAATGCCCGTGAGATTGTAAACCACGAAACCGTCCCCGGGCGAGGTGACGATGCGACGGTCCTGATTGTTCAGGCCCGAAATCAGACCGGGAAGATCGGTTGGTGACGCTCCGTGGGCCTCCAAGTGGTGCTCGAATACCTGCCGCGCCTGCCGAAGAATCTCCCCAATGTCTCCCTGATCTTCACCCGGGGCGCACATCTTGCGCACAAATCCCCAGCATTGTTCCGCATGTCGCATCAACCAGGGCGATGGTTCGCCATAGAGAAGTGCGTGCAAGGCCATGATCGCTTCGCCGCGGCCGATCAATGGCTGATAAGGAACGGTGCAGTCTGTCACAAAGCAGACCGCGCGGATCTTCAGTCGCGCCGCCACCTCCACAAAGAATCGGGCATTCTCAATCGCCACCTGCACACTTTCTCCAAAGTTGCCGCCGGGAAACACCCGGACTTCCAAGCCTGCGGTCTCAACACCCACGGCAATTTTCTTTGCCAGGATGCTGGCAACGACGAGATTCCGGACCGCTTGCGCGCCAAACTCCTGGCGAAAACGAAAGAGGGTTTGATCGAGCGGTGCATACTTGTCGTCGGCCAGAAAGTGCGCGAACCGACACCGTCCAATGATGCTGCGCACTTTCTCGGGAGGTGGGCTGATGTCAAAGCCCGGGAACTGCGCCACGACGTCAATGCCCCCGGCAGGACGGCCCTGCACTCCCAGCTTGGGAACAGCGAAACCCGCCACCACAAGGAACAAGGGGCACAGGAGTGTGGAGAGCGACGACGGCCCACCAGTGGAGGCGATGTCGGCAACACGACCGCGAACATTCAGTCGCGCACCCGAATCTGCCAAAGCGCAAGCAAGATCAACGACAGCCGCTCCATCGCCGCTGGTCCTGAAAAAGGAAATCAGATCACTCGCCGATTGAGCGGATGGCTGGCGGCGGAAAGCCTCAATCAGGGCCGCGTGGCCCTTTTGACTGCGGTCAGTGATCCGCGCGTTCATACTACACGTCTCTTCCGATTCGTTTGTGTTTCATAGTCCTGGAAAACGTCGGCGTATCTCAGCGAAATACTCAGGGAAGCTCTCCTTTACCGCCAAAGGTTGGTCCAGCACCTGACTCAAATGCAGGTGAATTGCCGTAGTTGGAACCGCCCAAGCAAAACTTGCCGGCAAACCGGCGCTCTCATTCGCGTGCTTCAGGAGAAATCGCATCAAACGATCAATACTATGCGGGTGGCCCGACTGCTCGATGTTCCGCGGGGCTCGAACGTGGTTTATGGCAATCAACGAAAAGAGACAGGCAATCAGCGTGCATCTCTTTTTGAACACAACAGGGTTGTCGGGAGCGTAGTCCCGCCAGCGGTCCATCACCCAATCGTAAGCCCACTCGTCAGCTTCGAACTCGTGCCGATACTTCACATCCTTTGGCAGATTCGTTCCGCCATGCCCCCGGACTATGTGGCCAATTTCATGGAGCACTGCAAAGCCCATGGCCCCCAGGAATAGCTCGTTGGTGACGCGGTTCTGGTCGTCTGTGGGATTGCCTTGAGGTTTCGGCAGGCCGACAGGCCAGGGTGTCGGATCGCCATCATGCTCGCCTCGCAGCGCCCAATCTAGCAGTTGCTCGGTCAGCACCCCTTCTTGGGTCTCCCGCAAGTGGATCTCGCGTGTAAAACCGACTGCCTGAAAACGGAAGTAGATATGCACGATCCCATAGGCGTGTGCCCATAATCGCTCCAGTCCGCGTAATCCAACACAGACAAGACCCAGACCACCAAAAAGATCGGCTCCTTCAAACCGCATCACGTGGGTTTCTTCGTCGAGTTTGAACTGGATGTTGTGTTGTCGGATGATCTCGCCCAATTCGTCAGATCTTTCCGGAGCAAGGTTGGAAGGTGCGCCCTCAAAAGCATGGAACAATACCTCGATTGGTGATTCGCATAACTGTCCATTCATGTTGCACTCTCTTTCTCCCCCATCTCCATCTGTTCAGTCTTCTTCCCCCGCTTCGCCTTCTTCTCCGGGGCTTTGACTTCGCACAGGTCTTCGAGACCGTGGGCGATGGCGATCGAACGGTCGGTCTTGCACACCTTTTTGACCCGGTCAGGCCAGAGGGTGTAGGCCAAATGTGCCCATTCGTGTTTCTCACCAGCCAGGGCTTCCCAGCACGCCTTCAGGTCTTTCTGCCACTTGGGCAGGCGGAACAGTTTCCAAAGCGGGCTGGCGGTGATGAGGACGCCGTCGTTGAGATTCGGTTTGTAGGGCAACTGCGCCACGCGCAACAGTTCATCGCGGAACTCAACCAACTCGGCGCGGAGGGTGGTGAGGCGCTCGATCTCGGATCGCGCTCCGGGCTTGTCCGCGCCGGCGGTGGTGAGACGGGAGAGGTCGCCGTCCACCTCGGTGATCTTGGGCTTCACGAAGTCGTTCACGCACTGGAACAGTGTCTGATCAGTGAGGCGATGGTAGTAAATCCAGAGCGTGTAGCTGCCGGGGGCGGTGGAAAGCGGCCAGTAGATGGGCGCCTGCCGCCGGCTCTTGGAATAACGTTTGAGGTGGTCGGCGAACAAACCGGCGGGCTTCCGGAAATAGTCGCGCAACGATTTCACGCCGAGGATTTCGCAAGCCTCGTTGGCAATGGCGTCGGCGCTACCGGGAAAGCACAGCGCGAGGGCTTCGCGAACCCGGCGTTCAACGTCTTCAGGATGTTGCTCATCGTCCACCAGGATGCCGGGCCAGGTGATGCGCAGCGGGTAGCCAGCCGGCACGTCGCCGGGCGCGGCGGGCAGGCCGGTGGCGTTTTGGAGCATACCGGGCGGGCAGACGGGGAGCGGTGCAAAAGGGTCGGGAGGCTCCGGCGCGGGGCGTTCACCAGTGGCGTAGCGGATGTCCCAGCGACCGAAGGCGCAGCCGAGGGCGTAAGCCAGCAGGTCGGCGGCGAGGGTGGGAGCATCGGCGGCGGCGGGTTCCACTTCCTTGTCTTCGCCTGTTTCGGCTTCAGCGTCGCCGGTGGCTTCGGTGGCGAGGGTGGAGGTCAATGCGGCGCGGTCTGCGGCGTCGAGGCCGTAGAGCCGGAAGGCGAGGTCGTCGATTTCGGCTTGGATGGCGGCGACGGTTCCCTCGCTCGTGCGCACGCGGGCGGCCCACGCGGCGGCGCGTTCAGCGAGAGTGTTGCCAGTCGTCGCTAAGACTGGTGGCAACAAGAATGCGTGCGATGAAGAGTCTGTGCTGTCGAGGGAACGCTTCTCGTTCCATGCGCCGCATGCGAGCTTCGCGAGCGATTCGGCTTCGAATTGCGTCAATATCGGAACGGGTGTTCGCTGGACAACTCCGACTTCGTATGAACCGAAGGCCATCTGCAGCGCAACGAAGCCCCGGAATGGACTGGAATTCATCAGCGCGAGGTGCGCACCAATGGCCGTCGGTTCGTCGCCTTCAAAGAACGCTGAAGGCCCCTTGTCCGCAAATATGCACTCGGCAGGCAGTGCGCGAAGCGACAGGCCACGTTGACTTCGTCGCGACCAAGTGATGCCCGGG
This sequence comes from Limisphaerales bacterium, assembly GCA_039806925.1. Lineage (GTDB taxonomy): Bacteria > Verrucomicrobiota > Verrucomicrobiia > Limisphaerales > JADJPG01 > JADJPG01. Next base: position 5,375 of record JBDHQG010000105.1, on the reverse strand, counting down.
CGAAAGTAATCCTCGCAAGATGCCGGCTTGAGGCTTGGCCGATGAGGCAACCCGGTGAAACTCCCGAAGGTTGTCCGCTCCTCATCCCAAAGAATCTGAAGGTGGATGTCGAGATAGAATCGGGAAAAGTCCCCTCCTTTGGCAAAAGCCGTCCATCGCCAGTGATGTTGCTCGGTGCCGCGTAGGCATTCCCACCAAAGCCGCAAGTAGCGGAAGTCATCGCCGTTCACGCCACCTTGGCGAGCTATTCGCGGCCCAGCTTCAAACGAAGGTAACGCCTCGAAACGTGCCAGCACTTTTCCAGAAACCCAGTATGCGAAAGTGCGGCCGGAGGCGACTGCAAAGCTGGATGGGTCGCAGACAAATTTCCGATTGTGCGCGTCATTGCTAATCGCGTTTCTGAGCACTGCGCCTTTGTCTTCTTCAGCGAGCGCCCTGACGCATACGAGCGGCGGATACGCCGGCTCCGGCGGAGCGGTGACCCTTTTCACCGAATGCCAGAGCGGCGAGTAGCGAACGGTGTCGCCGGGGCTACGCTGGATGAAGCCGTGGGCTTCGAGGTGTTCGAGTTCGGCGACGGCTTGATGGCGCTTGAGTCCGCCGCGGGCGGCCTGCCACTTCGGGAGGCTGAAGCGGTCCTGCGAGTCACGCACGACTTTCTCCAGCACGGGGACGATGGAGTGGGTGAGGTCGCGGGCTTCCAGGGCGGAGAGGTTGCGCAGGACGTAGGCGGCGACTTCGACCATGGCATCGAGCACCCCGCCGCCGAGATCGGCGAGGGCGATGGGCCGGAAGAGGCGAAGGACGACGCGGGTGCGCCAGTCTTCGCTCTGGCCGAGAAAAAAGCCGGTGCGGGAGCTGATGATGCCGAGGTAGCCAGCGGGGACGAGCCGGGCGTGGAAGCACTCGACAAAGGCTTTGTAAACGTCGCCCTTGGTGTCGCCGTAGGTGTCCTCGATGTAGGGCTTCGAGGGCAGGCTGGCGTCGCCGAAGGGCGGGTTCATCAGCGCCACATCGTAGCGTTTGCTGCAAATATCAATAAACGCGAAGCCATGCGCTGCGTCTTCGGCAAAGAGTCGGCGCTGGAATCCGCCGCCGTTTTCAGCCTGCTCGGCGTAGTGACGGAGCGCGTCAAGCAACCGCCCCTCAGCCGTTTCCCAGAAATCAGCGGCTATGGGCTGGAGATCAGCCGTCGCGTCCAGTTCCGGCTGCCTGCTGACAGCGTTCAGCTCGGCGGTGGCGAAAAGTTCTGCGGGCCGGGTGTGGAGTTTCTGCCAGGCAGCCTTTGCTTCTTCGATGGCACTGCGGATTTCTTCCTCAATCTTGAGCAGCGCACCAGCCTCGCCCGCCAGTTGCATTTTGTCAAAGATGGCCTCCAGCAGTCGCAGGAAGACACCCTGCTCGGTTGGCTGAAACTCGTGCTCAACGAATTCCCTCAACAAATGCTTCTCACCCGGCATCGGCTCGGCGCACACGATGTTCGAGCGTTTGATCGCCGGGCGCTCCGCCGGTTTCAGGCCCATGTCCTTCCACGCCTTCTGCGCCCGCAGCCACAGGGACAGCCCGGCCATCTGGACGCAGCGCGGGTCAATGTCAATGCCGTGGAGGTTGTGCTCAATGATGAGCCGGGGCACGTCTTTCAGGAAGGCGGCCTTGTCGGCATACGTGTCGTGCAGCGACTTCAAACCCTCCGGACGGCTCAGGGCATCCGCACCGAGCTCTTCCTCCAGCGCCCACGCTTCGTTGTAGATGACTTCGAACAGATCGAAGGCATACAGGCCGAAGTGCATCGAACCGCAGGCAGGGTCCAGGACCAAAATCGAGCGCGGGTCTTTGAGCGGGCGATGGGGAATGTGAACGGGCTGCTTGAGCAGGTCTTCCTGAGACAGGTTGTCCGGCCTGACCTGGTCCGGCGCAGCTTCGCCGGGCTTGAGGAAGAACTCGGTCGGACGGCGGACGAGGTAACGACACTGCTGCCTGAGGCTGGTTTCGCCCTGGGTCATCTCATACCAGATGCGCCCGAGCGTGTTGTCGGTCAGAAACTCGACCACGTAGCGGGGGGTGAAGAACTGGTTGCGGACGGCCAATTCGCGGCTGTTGCGCGGGGCGGCGGATTCGTCCCGCATCTTCTTCCGTTCGGCCGGGTCGTTGAAATACTGGTAAATCCAGCCGATGGTCTCGTCTTCCTTCCAGAGAGGCTTCACCTCCGGAGCGTTGAGCCGTTCAAACAGTTCCAGGAGCACGGTCTCGCGCGGAAAAAGCAGGCCGTAGGGAGAATGCCGGTCGAACAGCACGCCCAGGTCCACGGCCATCTCATCAAACATGCAGCCCAGGAAGACCCGGTATCGTTCGTAGGCCGTGCCCAAGCCGGAATAGGCCACTTCGGAAAACGTCTTGAACCCTTTTGAGTTCAGCCCGCCGCCCACGGATTCAACGATGATCCCGCGCTCCTCCGCCATTCGAAGCGCGGCAAAGCGGTTTAACACCGTGAATGCCTGTTCGCGCAATACGCGCTTCACGGCCTCACCGATGGCGGTCGGAGTGCCTCCACCGCCCGATGCCAGATGGTCAATGCGCTCCCGCAACAGCGTTGCCACGCGGAGCTTCTCGTCATCCAGATGCGGGAGCTTCTGTAAATCCAACACCCGCCCCTCGCCGGCGTAGATGCCGTAAAGTTCCTGGAGCTTGGCGTCGAACTCGCGCGTCAGCAGGTCGCGGCACTCGCTGACGAGCCGCTGCAGCCGGTTGCGTGTTGGATTGTCGAAGGCCATGGTCAGTTCCCTCGTCTGCCTAGATTCGCATCATTCCGAAACAACTCCTGCGGTTGTGGCAGGTAGTCCGGTTGCTGCATGACTTCCGACAGCCTTGCTTCATGCTCTTCAATCTTCTCATTGAAGGTCGGCCGCAGTTGAAATGCATCGCAGAGAACTGCGCTGGCCATCAGGGATGCGTTGCATAACGCCAGCATGCCTTTGCGCACCAGGAAGCCTGAGCCGGCGTTGAGGATGCCCGCCTGATTGCTGTGAACCGTAAGGCTCAACTGCCGGTAATCGTCGTCGTAATAGGGTGACAAGTTCGCCACTTCGGCAATGCGCTCGATGTTGGAGATCCGAACCCTGTCGCGATTGTCGGTGAGAACAGGCACGGCGTATTCTTTCCGAATCTGCTCGGCGTTCTTCCGGCATTCATCGGGTGTAGGGTGTCGGGACGCAGGCCATGCCTGCTTTTCAGCGAGCAATGTGAGTTTTCGCGCCAGCTCCTCCAACTCATACGCCATGCGTTGCGGGCCAAATTGCTTGTCGTTACGGGCAGCCACCAAATTGAAGGCGCTTTCGAGCGCGGATCGGGCCAGCAGGACGACAGAATAGGGCTCAGCACTCCCCATCAAGAGAAGGGCGGCTTTGGCCATCTCGTGGATATGCAATCCGTGGCACAACAGGAAATTAGCAAGGTCAGCCTTGGCCATCACCTTACCCGGCGGCTCGGTTGCATCGTGATGAATGCGCCGCAGCAGTTCCTTCTGATCCGCCAAAAGGTCGCAGACTTTGATGACGTCAGGTTCCGGTTTCATACACACTGCGTGCCTTCGCTATTGTCAGGCCACTGGAAGAACCGGTCGTCATTCAAGACCGACTTGCCCTTGCGCAATTCCAATGGTGTCCCAGGTTTCATTGCCACTTGATCGTCACCTTCTCGTATTCGTTCAACTGCACGCGAACCTTCTCCAGTTCCGCAATCGCATCGTCCACTTCCTCTACGGAACTGATTTCCTTCGGCAGCGAAATGGTCATCTCCACCGAAGGCTTCTTCGTCCCGCCGTTTTCCTTGGGCTTGGTCAACTCCCGGATCTCCGCCTTGATGCGTTCGAGTTCGGTCGAAATGGTGAACTGGTGGTTCAGCAGCTTTCGAATGCCGTCGAGGTCTTCCGTGACGGTGATTTTGAGTTTATCCAACCGGTCGCTGAATGCGTTCTGCTGCTCGGCGCCCAGCTTGGTCCACTCGAACATGGACTCGATAGTCTTCACTTCCCGGTCCAGGGAGGCGGTCTGACCGGCGGCCAACGCCTTGCAACCGTCGCGCACGGCGACCTGCAGATTCTTCAACGCAGTCTGGATGGCCGGCATTTGGGCGAAGAAATCCTCCCGCTGGAGCAATTCGACCGCATCGGCGCGCAGGACGTTGGTGCCGGTGACCAGATCGCCGGTTGCGCCGATCGCGGGCAACTCTTCGATTTCCTTCAGGTGACGTCGAAGTTGCCCCACCGAACTCTCGATGCCGTTGGCAAATGCCTTCTGCACTTCACGAGCCCAAAGCAGGCTGTCGAACAGCGGGCACTTTTCGGCGCCCAGCCGCGGCGTGGCATCTGAGGCGTCGCCTTTCAGGATTTCCGTGAGGGAATCCTGCAAGTCGGAGGCACGGTCCGCCCCGGGCAGGCCGCACGCGGCAAGTTTCGCCTCCAATGGCGCATAGGTCCGCTGGAGATCGGGGAAGTGCTTCAGCACGCCTTCACTGATGTCCTGTTCCAGCGGCATGACCTGCTCGCCGGTAAGTTGGAGCAACCGGTCCGCCGCCAGCATCTTGGCCTGCGGTGAAATCGAGGAGTCGCGCAAAGCCACCCCGGCCTTCTTGAAGGAGTTGTTGTTCCGCAACACTTCTATGGACGAGTCGCCGCGCACGGTCACATCCGCACCGCCGATGCGCAGCTTGATGATGCCGGCCACCAGTAGTGCGGCCAGCAGGTATCGTGCGGTGTCCTTCGACCACCCGAACTCCGGCGCGTAAAAGTCGTCCAGCAGCCTGCCACCTTCCACCTGGCCCTGTTTGGCCAGGTAATCACGGATGGCCACCAGCGCGTGATGGTCCACGTTGATCTTCTTCACCCCGGCGGAAGTGACGACCAGATTCAGCGGATCATTCTGCGACGCGATCTGCTGAAGGTTGGGTGTCTTGAGGAATTTCTCGGCCAACGAGCCTTCCGCCTGAATCGGTGCGAGGCTGTATTTGCTGAACACTTTCCGGGCGACTTCATCCAGGTGTTTGCTGGCCGCCTCATTCACGCTGGCATCCTGTGCGGCCACCGCTGCCGGTGTGCTGCGGAAAACGAACGAGCCGCCTGCCAGCATCTTCCGCAGGCGTTGCTCCAGCTCGCCGCTCAAGGTTTCCGCCCGCTGCCACTGGCTGTTCAGGTAGTCGCCCACTTCCTTTTCCACTGTCTTGTTCCGGTTCTGGTTGAAAACCTCACGGCACTGGACAACCTCGGTGAGCAGCTTCTCCAGATCCGTATCCTGTCGGGCGAGCCAGAATACCGTGGCGCGGTTTGCCGGCGTGGCGGAATCCGTAATGCGCTCGTCCCGGCGTTTGTCATAAACGGCGGC
>JBDHQG010000104.1:0-9438 GCA_039806925.1 Limisphaerales bacterium | reverse complement strand
GCTTCCTGCACCGTGTAGCCAAAGCGGAAACCTGTTTCCGCAGTCCATATCTCCACCGGCGTTGCCCGCCACTTCCAATCGCACCCCGTTTCATCTCCCGAGTTCCTCGACCGTCCAGGCGGCTTCGCGGCTTCCCGTGGCGGCGCGGACGGCTTGCACGTCGGACGGCTTCACCATTGTGGCACCCGCACCGAACGTCCCGCGCACGAAGGTCAGCACGTCGGCGATCTGTTCGTCCGTCAATCCGCCCAGCGCCGGCATCGGCACCGCGCCGGGACCGCCGAAGGTTTGTCCCGCGACGGTGATCGGCCCCTGCAATCCGTGCAGGACAATCTTGATCAACCGCGCCGCGTCGCCGCGCACCCAGTCGCTGCCCGCGAGCGGTGGATAGACGCCGGGCAATCCCTTGCCCTCGGGCTGATGACACGGCAGGCAGGCCATTTCGTAAATCGTTTCGCCCGGCGACGCCTGCTTCGGCGGTTTGCCGAGCAGGTCCTTCAAGTAAGCCGTCTGCGCGTCGCTCCCGAGCTTGAGCTGATTCGCAGCGAATGCCTTCGCCCAGCGCGGCTGCAACGCGCGCGCGCTCTGGCGCATCGCGTAATCGAGGAACGGATCGCGCGGACGATCCACCGCCGCAGCGACGACCTCCACTGCTTCCGCCTTCGGGATGTAGCTGGCGGCGACGACGGCTTCTAGCCGCACGCGAGGGTTCTCGTCCTGTACGCGTTCGCGAAGGAAAGTCAGAGCTTCGGGAATGCGTTCGGACCAAGTGCCGGCAAGCCGTGCGCCGTAGGCACGCACGCGAGCATCCTTTGCGTGCAAGAGAACGTAGAGCAATCCAAGCCGTGGCGCGTGGTGCGCTTCGAAGACTCCGGCGAGTTCAAGCAACAGGCGCTCATTCTTCGGCGACTCCGTCAGCAGCCTCTCCATGAATGTGTCCGCCGGTAGCAACAGGTCGGCGGTCGGCATGTCGAACAGCAACCGCTTCGCCTGCTGCCGCGTCCACCGCTCCGGCGAACGCAGTTGTTCGAGCAGCTCCGCCGGCTTCATCGCGGCGAGATTCGGCTGCTTGATCGGCGCGCGGCCTTTCGCGGTCACTCGCCAGATGCGGCCGTGCGTGCGGTCGCGCATCGGGTCCGCGTAGCTGGCCTGATAGTGGCCGATGACGGGATTGAACCAGTCCGCCGCGTAGATCGCGCCGTCTGGACCGACGCTCACGTCCACGGGACGGAACGAACTGTTCGACGATTTCACGATTCGCGGCAGTTGCTTCGTCTTGAAGCCCGAGCCCGCGTCCTCGAAGCGATGCACCTCCAACAGCGCGCCGAAGTAACCGCCGATGAGCGCGCAGCCCTGGATGTCGTCCGGCAACGCGCGCGTGCCGATGATGTCGAGCGCGGTCGTCTTCGGCGACGTGTCGAAGAGCGGGCCGACGGAGTGATATTGCTCGGGCGAATTCGCGTAGGAGACGTTCGCGTCCGTCGTCGAGCTGCTGCCGGTCGCGCTCGCGCCGCGCACCATGCCGGGCACCGTCCAATAACCCTGCGGGCGATCACCGGACTTGTGGAAGACCTGTCCGTAATCGTCGAACGCCACGCCCCAGCAGTTCGCGCCCGCCATGCCGCCGCCGAAGAATCCTTCGAGGCGCAGTTCGCGCGGCCGCATCTGCCACACGGCGGCGCGGTCGAGTCGCGCCACACCGAACGGCGTCTCCACGCGCGACATCGCGTGCAGGCCTTGCGAGAACCACAGGCTGCCGTCCGGCCCGTGGCAAACGCTGTTCACGAGCTGATGCGTGTCACCAATGCCGAACCCGGAAAAGATCACGCGCCGCTCGTCCGCCTTGCCGTCGCCGTCCGTGTCGCGGAAGTGCAGGAGCTGATCGAAGTCGCACACATACACGCCGCCCGCGCCGGGCTCGACGCCCTGCACCATCGTGAGGCCCTCGGCGAACTTCCACGACTTGTCCGCGCGCCCGTCGCCATCGGTGTCTTCGAGCACGAGGATGTAATCCGCCAGCGGAATGCTCGCGAGCGTCTGTGGATACGTCGGCGAGCACGCGACGTAGAGCCGGCCCTTCTCGTCCCACGAAAACTGCGTCGGCTTCACCACGCCGTCGCGCTCGGACGCGAACAGATTGATCTCGTAGCCTTCGGCGGGCGTGAACGTCTTCGCCTGTTCCTCGGGTGAAAGCGCCTTCGCTTCTTCAGGCGACACCGGAAGCTTCGGCAGCGCGAGCGGCTTCGGCTGTTGACCGCGCGCCAGCGCGTGAACGCGCGCGTCGGCCTGTTCCACCAGCGGCTTCTGGCGCTCGAACGCGTGCAGCAATGACGGCTCCTTGCCGTCGCCCTGCGCGAACTTCTGCGTCATGCGATCACCGTAAACGAAAGACCAGTTCGCCGGACGCCAGCAGTCGAACCACAGGCGGTTCTTCTCCACGATGGCGGCGCGCACGGGATCGAGCGACGCCGAGGCGTTGACCTCCGCGCCGAGGCTGCGCGTGATGGCGGCGGCGACTTCGCGCAAGCCGTCCGGCGTGAGGTGAATGCCGTCTTCCGTCAGACGGCGACCGGACGTGCGCTTCGCCAGCGTGGCGGGCAAATCGATGAACAGCGCGCCACGTTGCTTGGCAATCTCGCGCACGGCGTTCGCGTAGGCGGCGACATCGGCGTTGCGCTGCGTGAGGTCCGGCGCGTGCGAGGCGAGCGGCTTCTCGAACGGCATCGGCGAAATCAACACGATCCGGCGCGTGCGCGTGGCGAATTGATCCAGCAGCCGGTGATACGCGGCGGTGAATTCCGCGAGCCGACCGACGCCATCGAGCGCCTCCATCTGGCCGAACTGCGCCATCACCACCGTCGCGCCGGCGGATTCGATCTGGCCGGCCCACGGGCCGAAGTTCAAGTCGCGCCACTGCTCGTAAACCGTGTCCGCCTCCCACGCCATCGAGCGAAAGCGCGGCGTCTTGTCGGCGAACGCGGACGCGAGCTGCGCTTCGAGTTCGCCGGCCTTCTGTTCGCGCACGAAGTTCTCCTGGCCGACGAGCACGACCGTTTCATTCGCGCCGAGCTGGAACTTCGCGTCCGGGAACGGCGCGAGCGGCAGCGTCGGCTGGCCGTCGCCGAAGCGCCGCAAGACCTCGGCCTGCGTGCGGCCGTTCGGCGCCGGGAGTTCCTCGATGGTGATGTTGCGGTAGGAAATCTCGGCCTTGTTGTTCCCGTGGATCTGCAGCGCGATGAAACCATCGGCGTCGATGCCTTCCGCGCGCTCGACCCACGTCGCCGTGCGCTGGCCGTTGAGGATGAGCTGCACCTCCGGGCCGCGCGCGATGACTTCGTAGCGGTTCCAGTCGCCGGGCTTCTCGACGCGTGCGACGAGGTTCGTGTCCGCCATCGCGAGCATCTTGTTGCGGCGCGATTCGTCGTAGAGACAGCCCGAGTAACCCGCGCCGATGTCCGCCTGGTAGCCGGACATTTCGTTGGGCGGGTTCGCGATGCGCCTGCTGCGGAACTGCACGCCGCCATTCACGAAGCCCTCGGTGCCGACAAGTTTGTATTCGAAGCGCAGGTGAAAGTTCCTGTACGACTTCCGCGTCGCGAGGAACTCATTGCGGGGATTGCCCTCCAGCGAACCGCCGACCATCGCGCCGTCGCGAATGCGCCAGACCTTGTTCGTCTCGCCCTCCCAGCCGTCGAAAGACTTGCCGTCCCACAACGGCACCGGCGCGGCGAGGACGGCGGTGGACGAGATGACGCTGAGCAGAAGAAGACGCAGGAGCCAGTGTGTCGCAGTCATGGTTCAAGTGGTGTTCGGCCGGAGCATAATCGCGGGTTCCGCCATGTCACGCAGGTAGAACGCTTCGGCTCGCGCTGAAATTCACTTGCCGCCCGCGCGCTTCCTTCGTTCTCTTGTGGCCTCTTACGATGCAAGACCTGATCTCCAAAGCGGCGACGCTGCTCGAAGCGCTGCCCTACATCCAGAAGTTCAGCGGCGAGACGTTCGTGGTGAAGTACGGCGGCTCCTTCATGGATTCGCCGGACCCGGCGGTGCGCAACGGCGTGGCGCGCGACATCGTGTTCCTCGAGGCGGTGGAGATCAACCCGGTGGTCGTCCACGGCGGAGGCAAGGCGATCACGCGCGCAATGGAGGCGGCGGGCTTGAAGGCGAACTTCGTCCAGGGCCAGCGCGTGACGGACGAGGCCACGGTGGAGATCGTGGACCGCGTGTTGTCGCGCGAGATCAATCCGGAGATCGTGAAGCTCATCAATGACCTCGGCGGGCGGGCGAAGGGATTTGCCGGTACGGAGATTTTCACCTGCCGCAAGCTGTTGCTCGATACGCCGGAAGGCGGCAAGCTCGACGCCGGTTATCTCGGCGAGGTCATTCGCGTGAACACCGCGCCGCTCATCGAGTGCATTGAGCAGGGCATCACGCCGGTGATCAGCCCGACGGCGCGCGGCGAGGATGGCAAGATTTACAACTGCAACGCGGATGTCTCCGCCGCGCACGCCGCCATCGCGCTGAAGGCGAAGCGGCTGGTGTTCATGAGCGACGTGCCGGGTTTGATGCGGAACCCGAAGGAGCCGTCCACGCTCATCACGCACCTGCAGATCAGCGAAGTGCCGGGCCTCAAGCAGGCGGGCATCGTGGACAAGGGGATGATTCCGAAAGTGGACAGCGCGGTGGCCGCGATCAAGTCCGGTGTGGACAAGGTGTCGTTCGTCGATGGTCGCGTGAATCATTCCGTGCTGCTGGAAATCTTCACTGATGAAGGCGTGGGCACAGAAGTGGTGTTGTAGTCGGGCGCTGTTTGCATTCTGCATTCTGGTCGCCGCCGGGAGCGTCGCGTCCGCGCAGCGAACAAATGAGGGCGCATGGCAGCTCCTCGCGCCGCTCTTCCAGCCACCGGCGCCGTTCTCGAATCAATTCGGATCGCATCGTTCCCCGCTGCTCTTCAGCCAATTCCTCGGTCTCTCTTCTGGCAGCAGCCGAGGTAACGAGGCTCCATCTAATCAAAATGCCGAGCCGGCTTCGGGAGATCAGAGCCTCCTCACGTCGGCTGCTGCACATTCTCAATCCACCTCGCCGGCCACGACCGACCGCCTGCGCATCCTCATCGAAACGGACGCCGGCGGCGATCCGGACGACGAGCAATCGCTGGTGCGCTTTCTTCTTTACGCCAACGAGTGGGACGTCGAGGGCATCATTGCGAATCGACCGGAGGCGCGGCGCGGCGAGAACAAGAATCCGGAACGCACCGGCCTCGGCATTGTGCGCCGGTTGATCGACGCCTACGGCGAATGTTACCCGAAGCTCGTTCAGCACGACGCGCGTTTTCCGAGGCCCGAACTGCTCCGCCAGCGCACGGTCGCCGGCTACAATTCCACCGACGATGCGGTGAACCTGATCCTCGCCGCCGTGGATTCTCCCGACTCGCGGCCGGTTTGGTATTCCGACTGGGGCACGGACCACGGCGCGGCGACGAACAACTTGCGTCGCGCGTTGGACAAGGTGCTGCGCGAGCGCGGGCCGGAAGGTTACGCGACGTTCAAGAGCAAGCTGCGTCTCAGTTCGGCCAACGCGTTTGGTCCGCATACGACGGAGATTCAGCCGCCGTTCTCGTTCTGGATCGATACGTGGCGACCGGAGATGAACCGCCTGCGCTGGTATCACCGCTTCTCGGCGATCACGTCGAAGGCCGGCGGCTTCGACATCGAACGCGATGTGCGCACCGGCCACGGCCCGCTCGGCGCGATGTATCCGACGAACACGACGCATTGGTGCAAGGAGGGCGACACCGCGAGCTTTCTTTATCTCGTGCCGAACGGCCTCGGCGATCCGGCGCAGCCCGAGCGGGGCTGGGGGGCCGGACGCTACGGCGCGAACGAAACATTCCCCGGCAGGCCCTACTTTTGGGCGAACCAGGTTGACGCCTGGAACGGCTCGACGAATCGCGACAACACGCTGCGGCGTTGGGCGGTTCATTTGCAAAACGACTTCGCCGCGCGGCTCGACTGGTGCGTGAACGATTTTGCCGGCGCGAATCATCCGCCGCAGCCGCGTATCGCCGGAGCGCTGGCTCGCATCGCGAAGCCGGGCGAGCGAGTGACGCTCAACGCTCGCAGCTCCAGCGATCCAGATGGGAACCCGCTGGCGTTCGAGTGGGTTCACTACCGCGAGGCCGGAACGTTAAGCGACGCCATCGAGATCGCTGGGCGAACGAGTCCCGAAGCGTCATTCGCGGTTCCGTCCTCGGCTCAAGCCGGCGAAACAATTCACGCAGTCCTGGTGATCACTGACAGCGGCGTTCCCGCGTTGGGGCGTTACCAACGCGTGGTGGTGACAGTCGCGGAACGCTGATGAGCATCCGGCGGTGCGGCAACCATTCGCTCCGGAAATTCCATTTGACACTTCGCAGCTCAGCAATCAATCTATCCGCATTCGTTGATAAGTGTTCAACGATCTCATCGCGAGTGGTTGAGGGACTGGCCCTGTGAAACCACGGCAACCGGTTGCAGCGCGACTGCAACGACCAGGTGCCAATTCCAGCTCGAAGCGGCGACGCTCCGGGAAAAGATGGGAAGAGAGCGCACGGTTGTCTGACCTCTTCTCACCCGATGAGAAGGGGTTTTTTGTTGCCCGCAGAGGGTGACAAAGCCCGGAAAAACTGTGAAATAGGAAAACGTATGCAGAACGCTGGTTTCATGAAGGCCCTCAAGTGCCGCGAGTGCGGCCGGGAATATCCCCTCGCCGCCACGCACGTTTGCGAATTTGATTTCGGTCCGCTCGAGGTGGCTTACGACTACGCGCAGATCAAGAAGTCCCTGACGCGCGCCGCCATTGAATCGCGCCCGCAGACGATGTGGCGTTACCGCGAGCTGTTGCCCGTGGCCGAGGAACCCACCGTCGGCCGCCAAGTCGGCTTCACGCCGCTCGTGAAGGCGGATCGTCTGGCCAAGGCGCTGGGCATTCGCGAGCTGTGGATCAAGAACGACGCGGTGAATTACCCGACGCTTTCCTTCAAGGACCGCGTGGTCAGCGTCGCCTTGAGCCGCGCGCGGGAGCTTGGCTTCACCACCGTCGCGTGCGCGTCCACCGGCAATCTCGCGAATTCCGTCGCCGCGAACGCCGCTTCTGCTGGGCTCAAGGCCTACGTGTTCATCCCGGCGGATTTGGAGCAGGGCAAAATTCTCAACTCGCTCATCTACGGTGCGCAGGTCATTGGCATCAAGGGTCACTACGACGAAGTGAACCGGCTCTGCGCCGAGATCGCCGGCAAATATGGCTGGGCGTTCGTGAACGTGAACATGCGCCCGTATTACGCGGAAGGTTCCAAGAGCATGGGCTTCGAGATCGCCGAGCAGCTCGGCTGGCGTTTGCCGCAGCACACCGTGGTGCCGATGGCGTCCGGCTCCTTGCTCACGAAGATTCACAAGTCTTACCAGGAATTTTCCAAGCTCGGCCTCGTGTCCGAGACCGATTGGCACATGCACGGCGCGCAGGCGACGGGTTGCAATCCGATCTCGCACGCGCAGAAGGCGGGGCTCGATTTCTTCAAGCCGGTCAAGCCGAACACCATCGCAAAGTCGCTGGCGATCGGCACACCGGCGGACGGTTTCTATTCGCTGAAGGTGATGAAGGAATCGCACGGCCACGCGGAAGACGTGACCGACGATGAAATTCGCGAGGGCATCAAGCTGCTGGCCGAGAACGAAGGCATCTTCGCGGAGACCGCCGGTGGCGTCACGGTGGGTGTGGCCAAGAAACTCATTGCCAGTGGGAAGATTCCCGCAAAAGATTCCGCCGTTCTCTGCATCACTGGCAACGGCCTCAAGACGCTCGATGCCGTCACGGGCCACTGCGGCCAGCCGCGCGAGATCAAGCCGAGCTTGCGTGAATTCGAGACGTTGCTGGCCGCCGAGAAACAACTGGTCAATGTCTGAGGCACGACGGCGAATAGCACACGAACAACATTTTATGGCAGCCAAAGTACGCATCCCGACTCCCCTGCGGAAGCTCACCAACGACGAGGAACTCGTGGAGGTGAATCCCGGCACCATCGCCGACACCATCAACGAACTCCAGACACGCTATCCCGGCATCAAGGAACGCCTGCTCGACGAGCAGGGCGGCGTGCGCCGGTTCGTGAATGTTTACGTGAACGAGGAAGACATCCGTTTCCTCCAGAACCAGGACACGCCGGTGAAGGATGGCGACGAGATCAGCATCATCCCGGCGATTGCCGGCGGTTAAACCCTTTCACGCGTCACGTCCTACGCATCATTCCTCATGGCCACGAAAGCCAAAAAGAAACCGGCGCCAGCGAAGAAGAAACCCACGAACGGGCAGGAAAAGAAGCGCCTGTGGTTGATGTATCCGCCGCAGAAGATCACGCGGCCGATTCTCTGGGAGCTTGGCAAGAAGTTCGACATCATCACGAACATCCGCCAGGCCAGCGTGAACGACGAGATCGGCATCGTCTGCCTCGAGCTCGACGGCAAGTCCTCCGAGATCGCCTCCGCCATCACCTGGCTGACGAAGAGCGGCATCAACGTCGAGCCCGTTGAGATCAACGTGATCGAGAGCTAGGCCGCTGGGCGCGGCCGCGTCGAGCTACGCGCCCGTTCCAACGATCCGTTCCACCATCCAGAGCAGCGCGATCAGCAGGATGAGGATCGATCCGATCTTGAACACTCCCGTGCGGTAAAAGGCCGTTCCCCGCAGCGCAAACGCCAGCGGCAGGAAGAGCGCGACGATCACGAGCTGGCCAAGCTCCACGCCGAGGTTGAAGCCGACCAGCACCGCCGCGAGGTTCGCCCTGGCCAGCCCCAAATCCCCCAGCACGGACGCGAATCCAAAACCGTGAATCAGGCCGAAGCCGCCGGCCATCATCCAGTTTTTTCCGCGTGTCAACGGCCACAAATTGTTCGCCGCCGCCACTGCGACTGACGCCGCAATCACGGACTCCACCAGGCGCGTCGGCAGGCTCACCAGATCCAGCGCCGCCAGGCTCAGCGTAATCGAGTGCGCGACGGTGAAGGCCGTGACGATCTTGAGCACGTTGAGCATCGCCGGGCGCAGGCTCTCCACGCCGACCCACCGGTTGTTCTCGCGCTTCAACACCGCCGGCAGCAGCAGCGCCATCAGGAACAGGATGTGATCGAACCCGATCCAGATGTGCCACACGCCTTCCCAGATGAACGTCATCCAGCGGCCCAGTCTCCCTTCGCCGGACCCCAGCTCGAACGTGTGCGCAGGGGAATATTGGTTGAACGCCACGGCATCCACCCGCTCGCCGTGCTCCACGCGCAGCAGGCCGTGCATGTTCGTGTCCACGCGAAACACGGCCGCCGCGTTGATCTCCACCGAGTCGATACGACTGGTGGCTCCCGGGCCGGCGAAGATCAGGCGCGCATACTGCACGTCGTTCAACGGGCG
>JBDHQG010000103.1:0-9470 GCA_039806925.1 Limisphaerales bacterium | reverse complement strand
CTCGCTCCACATCGACGGGTCGGACACCGAGTATCGCATCACCGGTTACCTCGGAGGATTGCCGGTCACGGGCGCCACGCAGACCGTTTATTCCGCGGCGTTTGAGGACACCACCATCACTTTCACCAACACGCTTTTCCAGAACATCGATGAGTTCCGCATCTCGCGCGAGGACGGCGACGCGGACATCTCGTTCTTCATTGACGACATCGACGTCACCACGGCGGTTCCCACCAGCGCCAATCCGGTCATCGGCAATCTGACGGGTGACAGCGTCATCTACCTCGAAGGCAGCCCCGCCGTCCGGCTCGACGCCGGCACCGGCGCCACTGTGACAGATTCCGACTCCGCCGATTTCCACGGCGGCGCCATCGTGGTCAGCATCACGGCCGGCCGCATTCCGCCGCAGGATGTCTTGAGCATCACCAACCAGGGGACCGGCCCCACCCAGGTCGGGGTCAGCGGCACGAACCTCAGCTATGGCGGGACGCTGGTCGGGAGTTTCACCGGCGGCAGCAGCTATGATGACCTGGTGGTCCACCTCAACAACAACGCCAGCAAAACCGCCGCCGCCGGGATTCTGCGGGCATTGACCTACCACAACACCAGCACCGGCGTCCCGGTGACCGGCGCGCGCGGCGTCACGATCCGGCTGTATGATGGCGACGGCGGTTATGCCGTGGCCACCGTCACCGTCACCGTGCAGCAGAACAACTACGCTCCCACGGCCCACACCGCCTATGGCACCAACCTGTTCAACGAAGGCATCAACGAGCCCTCCTATCCCATCGTCGTCGATGAAACCGTGACCGCGGACGACGCGGACAACACCCGGCTCGCCTCCGGCCTCGTGTCCATCATCCGAAATTTCGTTCCCGGCGAGGATCTGCTGCTCTTCACGAACATCCCCGCCACCATGGGCAACATCACCGGCAGCTACAGCACCAACACCGGCGTGCTCACCCTCACGTCCGACGGGGCCTCGGCGACGCTCACAAACTGGAGCGCGGCCCTCCGCGGCGTTTACTACTCGAACGACTCCGACACCCCGTCGACCACCACCCGCACCATCACCTTCGCCCTGAGCGACGGCGCGGACACCGGCGCCGGCAGCACCAACTTCGTGCGCGTGGCCGCCTACAACGACGCCCCGGTGAACACCATTCCTACCAACACGCTCCCGGCGCTCCTCGGAGTTCCGCTCGTCTTCTCGGGCGCAACCGCCGTGTCCGTGAGCGATGCCGATGCGGGAAACAACTCCATTCAAGTCGCGCTGACGCCCTCCGCCGGCACCTTGTCCCTCAGCGGCGTCACGGGGCTGACCTTCATCACCGGCGACGGGACGGACGATGCCCAGGTGGCTTTCACCGGCACCCTCCCGAACATCAACGCGGCGCTGGCAGGCATGAGCTATCTGGCGCCGGACGGCCACATCGGTTCGGCAAACATCGTCATCTTCACCAGCGACCTCGGCATGTCCGGCCCCGGCGGCTTCCTCACGGATTCGGACACCATCGAGATGTTTGTCACTCCGCCCCCGGCGGAAGTTGTCTCCATCGCGGCCACGAACGCCAACGGCATTTATCTGGAAAACAGCACCATCGGCATCGAAATCAGCTTCAACCAAAACGTCTTCGTGAACACCAATGGCGGCACGCCGACCCTGCAACTTGAAACCGGCGGCACCAATTCTTACCCGGCCACCTATGCCGACGGCTCCGGCACGTCCAATCTGCTGTTCCTCTACACCGTCCAGATCGGCCATCAGTATTACGACCTCAATTACCCGTCCACCAACTCCCTCGAACTGAACGGCGGAGCCATCAGCAACCTGATGGCTGAAGCGGCGGGCCTGACTCTGCCAGCCCCCTCGGCTCCCGGATCCCTTGGCATGAACAGCGACATCAGGGTGGATGGTGCCAGCCCCTCCCTCCTTGACACCTTTCGACTTGACCCTGCGCCCGTCTCCGCCACCAACGTCGACATTTACATCTATTTCAGTGAAGGCGTGGACGGCGTCGACGTCTCGGATTTCATCCTCACGTTCTCCGGCACCGCCACCGGCATCGTGCAAAGCGTGGCGCAATACGCCGCGCCGGCGCAGCCCTTTACGCAGCACTACCTGGCGACGATCTCGCACGTCACCGGCAACGGCACGCTGCGGCTCGATCTGAAAGACAGCGGCACCGGCATCGCCGATGACACCGGCCACCCCATCTCCGGCGGCTTCACCAATGGCGACCTCATCGTCATCGACACGGCCGCGCCCTCCGCGCCGGTTTTCACCGGCATCTCGGATGACACCGGCGCGCCGGACGACCAGCTCACCGCGGACACCACGCTCGTGCTGCACGGCACCGCCGAGTCCAACACCCTCGTCACCGTCACGCGCGTCGGCACCGGCGTCATCGGCGTCACCAACGCCAACGACGCCGGCGTGTGGAGCCTCGACTACCGCGGCACGCTGCTGCCCGTGGGCACGAACATCTTCACCGCCACCGCCACCGACGCCGCCAGCAACGCCAGCCCGGCGTCCGCGAATTTTGAAATCATCATCTTTGACAACATCCTGCCCACCATCGACGCCATCACGCGCGGCGGCGGCAGCCCGACGGCGGCCACGAACGTCACCTTCCTCGTCGCGTTCTCCGAGCCGATTGACGGCGTGGACATCGCTGACTTCACCCTCGTCACCTCCGGCTCCGCCACGGGCGTCGTGGCCGGCATCACCCAGACCGGGCCGTTCCCGGATCATTTCGAGATCACGGTTGCGAACATCTCCGGCGAAGGCACGCTGCGGCTCGATTTGAATGACGCCGGCACCGGCATCACGGACCTCGCGGGCCAGACCTTCAGCGGCGGCTACACCAATGGCGAAGCGTACGCCGTTGACACCATCGTGCCGCCCGCGCCCGTCATCACCGCCATCTCCGAAGACACGGGCGTGAACGGCGACCGCGTGACCGTGGACGCCACGCTCGTCCTCAGCGGCACCGCCGAGGCGGACAGCACCGTCACCCTCACCCGCGCCGGCAGCGGCATCATCGGCAGCACCAATGCCAACGGCTCGGGCGCGTGGAGCTTCGACTACACCGGCACGGAGCTGCCCGAGGGCACCAACATCTTCACCGCCACCGCCACCGACGCCACCGGCAACACCAGCGCCGTCTCGGCCGCGTTCGCCGTGATCGTGGATCGTTCCTTCAGCCTGCGCTTCCTCAGCACTCCGACGCTCTTTGTCGCGAAGAAGCCGGCCGTGAAAGTCGATGCGTCCGCCGTGCTCGACGCCGGCTCGCGCACCCATCTCGGCGGCGGCCAGCTCCTGGTGGCCATCCCCACCAACGGCACCCCCGGCGATGTGCTCTCCGTCTACACCGCGTCGAACAGCAGCCAGGGCATCAGCCTCACCGGCACGAACATCCTCTGGGGCGACCTGCTCATCGCGACGCTGGCCCGCGGCCACGCGGTGACCAACCCGCTGACCTTCACCTTCACCACCAACGCCACCCCGTCCGCCGTGCAGGCGCTCGTGCGCGAAATCTCCTTCCTCACCACCAACGCCTCCACGCTCGCGCGCACGCTGCGCTTCGTGCTCACCGACGGCTTCGGCTCGCCCGCGATCTCGGCGCACAAGACCATCGTCATCAACAAGGCGCTGCCCGTCGGCACCGTGGCCAGCCTCTTCACCAACTCCGTCGGCACCTTCAGCGGATTGGTCACACGCACGAACGACGTCGTCGTCTCCGAAGCCGGCGCGTTCCTCGTGAAGATCACGCCCGGCCTCAAATATAGCGGCTACGTCCTCATCGCCGGCAGGAAGACCTCGTTCTCCGGCCAGTTCAACACCAACGGCGAATCCTCCATCATCACCTCCGGAAACAAATTCGGCGTCGATCTCCAGCTCACGCCGGATGCCGGCGCGATCTTCGGGCGGCTCACCTCCTACACGCTCGGCGGCTGGAGCAGCGACCTCACCGGCCACCTCACCGCCATCGGCAGGACGACGAACAACGCCGTGGCCGCCGGCGCCTACACGCTCCTCCTGCCCTCCTCGAACGACCCCGAAGTCGGCAGCGGCTGGGCCACCATCACGGTCGATCGCCTCGGCCAGGCCAAGCTCAAGGGAACGCTCGGTGACGGCCAGGCCTGGACCGCCGGCTCCGCCATCGGCACCAACGCGCACTGGCCGCTCTACGCTTCCGTGGACAAGAAGCTCGGCGCCGTCATCGGCTGGCTGACCTTCAGCAACACCACGCCGGCGGTGATCGGCGGCACGCTCACCTGGCTCAAGCCCGCCAGCGCGCCCTACTTCGCCAACGGCATCGCCGCCGAGCTCGACGCGAACGGCTCACGCTACATCGCGCCCGCCGGCACGAACGCCATCCTGGGCTGGACGAACGGCGCGCTCTCCCTCGCCAACGGAAATCTCCCGGCCGCGCTCACCAACACGGTGAACCTCACCACGCTCGGCAAGTTCACCGGCAGCAGCGGCTCGATCTCGAACCTGAAATTCAGCATCAGCGCCAAGGCCGGCTCCTTCTCCGGCAGCTTCCGCCATCCCGCCAGCGGCAGGACCACGAAGTACTCCGGCGTGCTGCTGCAAGGCGAAAACCGCGGCGGCGGCCAGTTCCTCGGCACCAACCGCGGCGGCGTGCTGCGGCTGGAAGCCGCGGAATAGAGCGGTTCCAACAAAGACGTAGCGCAGGTTTCCAAACCTGCCGTGTCGCCGATTTCCCAATCGGCCCGGCTCCGGCCCACGGAAGCAGGCGGGCGGGCGGCACTGTTTCGTCCGCTCTGGAATTCCAGCGCCCCGTCAGTCCCGGCTGGCGGGGCGCTTTTGATTTTTATGGATGGACAGGAACAACGAGTGCCGCCCGGACCGCGAGCCGTCCCGGCTCGCAGCGCGTCGCCCGGACAATGATGCAGAAAATCTTCAACGACCTTCGTGCCATCCACCCGCTGCGACCGGGGACCGGTCGCGGTCCGGTCGTTGTCGCCAGACTCGTCCGCCGACTGGTCGTGCGCATTACCGGGCAACAGCGGCACTCGCTCAGGTTTTCCGTAATGAAACCTCTTTTCATGCCGGGCGGATCATCTCGAAACGATCCCGCGTGCGGCAGTACCAGTGCGGCGCCGCCATGCGGCCGATGAGCGCGAGCTTGTCCGCGCGCACGCGCAGTTTCTCCGCGTCGAAAAATTCGTCGCGCACATGAACCCGTTTCACAAGCCCGATCACCACGCGGTTGCCGCCGATCTGGAGCGTGCCCCACTCGCTGCATTCCAGGCTGGCCGGAGCCTCCGCGATGCGCGGTGGCTTCACGGACGTTGATGGCGCAGTCGTCAGCCCCGCCTTCAACAGCTCGTTCTCGCCGTACGGCAGCGACGCCGCGCAGCGGTTCATCGGCTCGGCGATGGCTTCGTCCACGAGGTTGACCACGAACTCGCGCGTCTGCCGGATGTTCAATGCCGTGTCCTTCGGCGTGCCGTCGTCGCGATCCCCCGGCGCGAACGCCACGATGGGCGGCTCCGCGCCGAGCACGTTGAAAAAGCTGAACGGCGCGGCGTTGATTTTTCCGTCCGGGCTCAGCGTGGTGACGAGCGCGATGGGCCGGGGCGTCACGAGGCTGGCGAGGATCGGATACGCGCGGCCGACGTGCTGTCCTTCGAGGTCGAGTTCCATATCGCGCCCATCCTGTTTCAACCCGGGGCCATCGTTCAACGAGAAGTGCGCCGCAAAAAAAAATTTCAGATGAAGGTGATCGAGGGTTGCCCAGCTTTTACGGAATGCGGCAAGATGGCAGACTCATGGAACGGAAAATTGCAAAAACCAAGAGGGCCGCCGCCGGCGCACGGAAGAACACCGTTGCCCGGCCCGCGGCAGGACGTCAGCTTCGTTTCACCGGAAACAAGGCCCCGAAACAACCGGACTGGCCGGCCAAGCCGGACGATCAACGCGTCTCGGTGGTCATTCCCGTGCTCAACGAATCCGCGCGCATCGCGTCCGTCATCCGCCACGTCAAACGCAGCCCGCTCGTCGGCGAAGTCATCGTGATGGACGACGGCTCCATCGACGGCACGCCGGAGATTGCGCAGGCCGCGGGCGGGCGCGTGGTCACCAGCGCGTTGCTGGGGAAGGGCTCCTCGATGGAGGACGGCGTGCTGGAGGCCCGGCACGACACGCTGCTGTATCTCGATGGCGACCTCTCCGGCCTGTGCCACGACCTGGTGGAGCGCCTGACCAGGCCGGTGCTGCGCGGCGAGGCGGACTTTGTGAAGGCCCGCTTCTCCCGGCGCGCCGGCCGCGTCACCGTGTTGACCGCCCGGCCCCTGCTGCGGACGTATTTCCCCGAGCTCGCGCATTTCGAGCAGCCGCTCGGCGGCATCATCGCCGTCCGCAAGGAACTCCTCTTCAAGCTGCGCTTCGAGAACGATTACGGCGTGGACATCGGGCTGCTCATCGACGCCGCCTCGGTGGGCGCGCGGATTCTTGAGGTGGACATCGGCCACATCGAGCACATCAGCCAGGATCTGGATCGCCTCGGCGAAATGGCGACGCAGGTCGCGCGCACGATTCTCGAACGCGCCGCCGCGCTGGGCCGGCTCCGCTATTCGTTCATCCAAAACTCCCGCGACCGCGACCGCATGTTGCGGGCGCAGCCCGAACACGTTGTCGACCGGCTCGGCAAGATTGAGAAGCTGGCGCTGTTCGACATGGATGGAACGCTCCTCGCCGGGCGCTTCGTCCTCGAGCTCGCGCAGCGCACCGGAAAATCGAAGGCGCTGGAGAAATATCTCGACCGGACCGATCTGAAACCGGAAACACGCACCCGCCGCATCGCGAATCTCTTCCGCGGCACCCGGCGCGAACTCTTGGAGGAAACCGCCCGCAGCCTGCCGCTGACGCCCGGAGCGGTCGAAGCCGTCGTCGGCCTGCGCAAGCTCGGCTATCGCGTCGGCATCATCACCGACAGCTACCACGTCGCCGCCGAGACCGTGCGCCGCCGTGTCTTCGCCGACTTCGCGCTCTCGAACATCATCGAGTTCCGCCACGGCAAGACCACCGGCGTCGTCACGCTCGCGCCGACCTTCCGCAGCGGCATGACCGGCTGGCGCGCCTACGACAAACTGAATGCGCTTCGCTTCCTCGTGAAACGCTTCGAGATCAGCGCGCGACAGGTGCTCGCCGTCGGCGACAGCGACAACGACGTGGGCATGCTCCGCGCCGCGGGAAAATCTTTCGCCTTCCAGCCCAAGACCGACCGCGTCCGCCGCGCCGCCAAACGCGTGATCACCGACCGCCTCGACGAAGTGCTGGAGTGGGCGTAGTTACTTGCCGAGCTTCCCCGTCACCAGCTCCGCCGCCAGCGCCTTCGCGCCGTAAACTTTGTTCAGCGCCTCGAACATCGCCGCGGAGTGAACGGACGTGGCGCGGGCCTGTTTCTCGCTGAAGGCATAGTCCGCCGGAAGGCTCTGCAAGTTGCCGTCGAAGATGATGCCGACGTACTCGCCAGCGCGGTTCACCACCGGGCTGCCGGAGTTGCCGCCGATGATGTCGGCTGTGCTCACGAAGTTGAACGGCGTCTTCAGGTTCAGCTTCGACTTGCGCTTCTCCCACAGCGGCGGCAGGTCGAACGGCGGCTTGCGATTCATCTCGTTCGCGCGTTCGTAGAGTCCGCCCAGCGTCGTCATCGCGGGAATCTGTTTCCCATCTTCTTCGTAGCCCTTCACCACGCCGAAGCTCAGGCGCAGCGTGAAGGTCGCGTCAGGATAACCCGCCGTGCCGAGCAACGCATTCCGCGCGCGGGCAATCGCCGCCTGCGCCTGTTGCTTCACCTCGGTCTGTTCCTCGAACACCTTGCGCAGCGCACGCGCCTCGCCGTCGATGAGCCGCGCGAGTTCGATCATCGGATCCTTCGCCGCCGTCACCGCCGCCGCGCCGCCTTCGTAAAGCTTCTTGCGGAACGCCACGTCGCGCACCTTTGTGCCTTTGATCAATTCCACCGCGCGTTCGCGGGGCGATTTGCCGGCGAGAACCTTCTGCACGAGCGGATCGTTGCCGCCGAACTGTCCGGCGAGAAACGTCAGCGAATCGGTCAGCGTGAGAATCTCCAGGTCGTCGTGAATGGGCTTCTCGGAGAAGAGGCTGAACTCCAGCGACTCCTTGCCGCCATCGGTGAACTCGCGCAGGCGCTCGCCGTTCGGCTTCGGACGCTCATCGCCGGCGCGCAGCAATGTGCGCGCAATGCCGAAGCTGTCGCTGCTGAAGCCAAGCCCGCCTTCGAGGAAATTCTGGCGCGTCGCTTGGGCAGCCACGGTCTTGGTGGCAGCGGCGATCTTGTCGTAAGCCGCCAGCGCGGCTTCGTGTTCCGCCGAGCCGGCGAGCTTCTTCTTGAAGTCCGCTTCCGCCTTCACCTTCTCGCCCATCAACGACGGATCGAGCAAGCCACCGAGGCGGCCATCGAGCGCCTTGCGGGAATTCTTCACGCCGAACAGTTCGTCCTTCGCGCGACGCGCATTCTCCTCGCTGCGCGCGCTCCAGGCTTCGAGCAACACTTCCGTGCGCTTGAGCGAGTTCAGTCGGAAGGGCAGCCCTTGATCGCGCAGATACTCCAGCTCCGCGACCGTGAGCAGGCGGCTCGTGCGACCAGGATGGCCGGAGACAAACACCAGTTCGCCGTCCTTCGCGCCCGTGGTGGAGAACTTCAGGTAGTGCTGAATCTTCGCCGGCTTGCCGTTCTCGTAGGCGCGGAAGAAACAGATATCGAGGTCGTAGCGCGGGAACTCGAAGTTGTCCGGGTCGCCGCCGTAGAAGGCGATCTGCGATTCCGGCGCGAAGACGAGCCGCACGTCCGTGTATTTCTTGAATCGATACAGATGATACGCACCGCCCTGCCAAAGCGTGACGACGTCGGAGCGCAGGCCGGTCTTGTCGAGCGACGCCTTCTCGATCTCGGCGATGACCTTGCGGCGCGCGGCAAACGCGGCGGCGGGCGCGGCGTCCTTCGGAATCGCGGCGTTCACCTGCGCCGTCACGTCCTCGATGGATTGCAGCACGTTCAGTTCGAGGTCGAGACACTTCACCTCGTCCGCGAGCGACTTCGCGGAGAAGCCGTCGCGCAGATAATTCTTCTCTTTCGTGCTGATCTTCTGGAGCGCGTCCGCGCCGACGTGATGATTCGAGATCAGCAGGCCGTCTTCGCTCACGAAACTGCCGGAGCCGCCGGAGTTGAAACGCACGGACGCCTTCTGCAAATGCTCCAGCCACGCGTCGGTGGGCTCGAACTGGTGGCGGTCCTTGAGAATCTGGCGCGGCGGCTGGTTGAAGAGCCACATGCCTTCATCGGCCAGCGTGGAGACCGAAAGCGAGCAAGCCAGCAAGGCGGAGAAAACGTTCTTTGTCATGGCGCGAAGGTAGTGAAGGACGGGGAGAATTGGCTAGGGGAAGTTGAGGGCTGGATCCAATTCCAACC
>JBDHQG010000102.1:0-9510 GCA_039806925.1 Limisphaerales bacterium | reverse complement strand
TCGACGACAAGGTGAAGGATTACATCGTCGATCTCGTGTGCGCCACGCGCGACCCCGGCCACTACAAGATTCAACTTCAGGGCCTCATCCAGCTCGGTGCCTCGCCCCGCGCGACCATCGCGCTGACGCTGGCGGCCAAGGCGTATGCGTTCCTGAAAGGCCGAGGCTACGTGACGCCGCAGGACGTGAAGAGCATCGGCATGGACGTGCTCCGCCACCGCGTGAGCATCACCTACGAAGCCGAAGCCGAGGAGAAGACGACTGAAACCATCGTGCAGAAGATTTTTGATGAGCTGCCGGTGCCGTGAAAAATATCAATTCCCTCCTCGTTGTGGCATTTGGCCTCAGCGCCATTTCATTTGGCTACTCCACCGGCAAGCGCTGGTCTGTTGCCACAGCTCGTCAGATCGTTGATGAACTACCGATCCGGTTCGCCGGTTATCAACAACTGTATGCCTTCATTGCGAGTCGAAGCTATGGAGGGATACCGACCAACCCGACGAACGCGGAGACGCTCTTCAAGCTCGCTGCGGACAGCTGTACTCAAATCGTCACACTGGAGGACTTGCAGATGCCGTATGTCCATTTGGTTGAAACTCACTACTACAATGGTGGGGTCTACGATCGAATCCGAGGCGCTCAAGGCAACGGAAATTACTACATACTGCGTCCCTTGACCACAAACCACGTCACGTTCGATACCGACAAGGGATTTGACCTTGTCGGCATTGTTCAAGGCAACTCTTGGAAGGTGACTTATCACGGTGGAAGAACCCGAATCGTTACCCGCTGGCACATGTCCGCCGCAGAGAGTCCGGAAAGCATCTATGAATGGAACGGCAAGTTTTTTGAACTGGTGAAATGATCCCCCGCAAAATCCTCCAAAAGATCCGGCAGATCGAGCTGCGCACGAACCGGCTCGTGAACGAGACGATTGCGAATGAATTAAGTCAGCCGGCTTTCCAGAACCGCAGGATTTCGCGAGGCGTGAAAAACTGCCAGGACGGCGAAGGTGTCGTCTTTGATCGCAAAGTAGATGGCGTATTTTTTGAATCGCCGAAGGCGGATTCGCTGTGCGCGACCGCGAACTTTTGGAAAATGTCCGGGATTATCCAAAGCCCGCTTGAGAGCGAGCTTTATCTCCAGCTTGAATTCCCGCCCAAGTCCTGGACGCTGCTCCTCATACCAAGCGACCGCATCTTCAAGCTCGGAACGCGCCGCCGGTTTGAGGACTACCGGCAGGCTCATTGCCAGCCGAAGCGCTTGTTGAGATCAGCTTCGACTTGCTCCCAGGGAATTCCGTCGTGGGGATTCTTCTCAAAATCAGCGAGACGGCGGTCGAGTTCGGCAGCTTGTTCAGAGGTCAATTCGGGATCGTATCCATCTTCTACGATGATTTCCCAGAAGTCTTGGGCTAGCTTGACCCGTTCGGCTTGCGGAAGGGCTTTCGCCGCTTTTAGAATCTCTGTCGCGCTCATGGCACGAATTTACCCCAGCCAAACAGGCAGGCAAGGGGCTTTTCGTTCTTCGCTCTGCGTTCCACTGTCCGCGCTCCCATGATCCTCCCCCGCGAAATCCTAGAGAAGATCCGGCAGATCGAGCTGCGCACGAACCGGCTCGTGAAGCCCAGTGCTCTCCTGCGGTTACCTCAGTCGGCGACGCAGTTCGGCGGGGTTTCGCTTGCCGTGCCACACGGCGATGACTTTGATCTCGTGTGCGCCCTCGTTGAGCACGAAGTAAATGGTGTAGGGCCAGCCAAGCACTCGAGCCTTTCGGCTCATGGCACCAGCTTTTGGAAAGCGCAGCGGTTGGGCGCGAATGGCGGAAATAACCTTGTCCACGGCCAGCACGAAGCGGGCACCCAAACCAGAAGCTTGCGCTTCGTACCAAACCGTTGCCTCTTGAAACTCCGCGGCTGCCTCAGCTTCCTGACGGACTTGAAAGCTCATCCCTTGAGCTTGTGCAGTGTTTCGTCTCGAAGCTGCTCCCACGGGATTCCACGTCCGGGGTTTTTCAGGGCATCCTCGGCCCGGCGGTCAAGCTCCGCGATCTGTTCGGGGGTGAGCGTGTCGTCGAATGCACCGAACTCCTGTTCAATGGTTTCTACCAGTTCGCGGCGCTCTCCCTCGGGAAGCCGCCGGATTTGCTCCAGGATTTCTGTGCTGCTCATGACACGAATTTACCCTCAACCGATTTCGCGGCAAGGAGGTTTTCCCTCATCATTCCGCGTTCCGCACTCCGCGCTCTCATGATCCCCCGCGAAATTCTCAAAAAGATCCGGCAGATCGAGCTGCGCACGAACCGGCTCGTGAACGAGACGCTCGGCGGCCAGTATCACAGCGTCTTCAAGGGCCAGGGCATGAACTTCGAGGAGGTGCGCGAGTATCAGCCGGGCGACGAGGTGCGCGCCATCGACTGGAACGTCACCGCGCGCATGAACCATCCGTTCGTGAAGAAGTTCGTCGAAGAACGCGAGCTCACGCTGATGCTCATCGTGGACCTCAGCGGCTCCGGCCTTTTCGGTTCCGGTGACCAGGCCAAGCGCGAGCTCGCCGCCGAGATTGCCTCCGTGCTCGCCTTCTCCGCCATTCGCAACAACGACAAGGTCGGCCTCATCCTCTTCACCGATGAGGTGGAGAAATACATGCCGCCGAAGAAGGGCCGCCGCCATGTGCTGCGCGTCATCCGCGAGATTCTTTTCTACGAGCCGAAGCGCAAGGGCACGAACCTGAACACCGCGCTGCAATTCCTCAGCCGCGTCACCGCGCACAAGGCCATCGCTGTGGTCATCTCCGATTTCCTCGATGAATCCGCGCCGACCAATGCGTCGTCGATGCGCGTCCAGCGTGGCGTGGCGAGCGCGGGTCAATCGCTCATGTCGCAGGGCTGCTTCGTGGCGTTGCGGCAGGCGAACCGGCGTCATGATGTTGTCGCGGTTCACATCGCGGACAAGTTCGAGCTGGAGCTGCCTGCGCTCGGTCGCCTTATTCTCGAAGATGCCGAGACGGGCAAGGTCGTGGAAGTGAACACGAGCGTGTTGCGCCATCGCAATGCGTTCAAGGAACGTCAAGCCAGGGCGCAGGCGGAACTCGCGAAGCTCTTTCGTTCGGCAAACATTGATTCGATTCAACTGCTGACGGGCGTGCCCTACGGCGCGGCGCTTGGGAAGTTCTTCGAGACGCGGGAAAAGCGGAGGGCGCGAGGATGAACACCAACCTCGTCGGCCCCATCCCCACGGACATTCGCGACATCAAGCCGCCGGTGGACATCCCCGATCCCTGGCTGTGGCTGTGGGTGCTACTCTCGGGCCTCGCGGCGGCGATTCTCGTGCTGATCATCGTCGGCTTGTTCCGACGCAGGAAGGCGCAGGAGATCGAGGCAGTCGTCATCCCGCCGCATGTGCGCGCGAAGCAGCGTCTGGCCGAGGCGCTGCGGCTCATAGGCGATCCGAACCAGTTCTGCACCGAGGTCTCGCAGACGCTGCGTCTCTATCTCGAAGAACGCTTCACGTTGCGCGCTCCGGAACGGACTACGGAAGAGTTCCTTGTCGAGCTTCAGAACAGCAAGCATCTCACGCCCGACCAGAAGCTCTCGCTTGGCGACTTCCTGCAAAGCTGCGACCTCGTGAAGTTCGCCCGCCACGAGCCCACGGAGACGACGTTGCGCCAGCTGCACGATTCGGCGTTGCGCCTGGTGGATGAAACGCAGTTCGAGCCGATCAACACCGCGTCGCCGGTCGTTTCGGGAACCACGCCGCCGCCCATTCCGCCCCCGGTCGATCCCGAAGCCGCGAATCGCCAATCGTAAACGGACATGGCTTTCACCTTTGCGCATCCGTGGTTCCTGTTGCTGCTCCTGCTGCTGCCGGTCGCGGCGTGGTGGCGCGGCCGCCGCGGGAACCCGGCGGCATTCCTGTATTCATCGACGAACCTCGTCAGCGGCGTTGCAAACATCGGGCAATCGGGCGCAGGCAGGGTGCTCGCGGCGATGCGCTGGCTGCCGCTGGTGCTGTTCATCGTGGGGTTGGCGCGGCCGCAATTGGTCGAGAGCGAAACCTCGGTGAAGGCCAGCGGCATCGACATTGTTGTGGCCATCGATCTCTCGGGCAGCATGGAGTCCGAAGATTTCGAGCTGAAGGGCGAGCGCGTGAACCGCCTGGAGATCGCGAAAGATGTGCTGACTCAATTCATCGGGCGGCGTCCCGGAGATCGCATCGGGTTGGTCGCCTTCGCCGGGAAGGCGTATGTCGCGGCGCCGCTCACGCTGGATCACGATTTCCTGCAAATGAACCTCGCGCGGCTGGAGTTGCATCAGATCGAGGAGGGCACGGCGATTGGCTCC
The DNA here is from genome assembly GCA_039806925.1 of Limisphaerales bacterium. GTDB lineage: Bacteria > Verrucomicrobiota > Verrucomicrobiia > Limisphaerales > JADJPG01 > JADJPG01. Next base: position 5,169 of record JBDHQG010000102.1, on the reverse strand, counting down.
GGCCTTTCCGCGGCGGTGAACCGGCTCCGTGAATTGAAGTCGAAGAGCAAAATCGTGATCCTCATGACCGATGGCCAGAGCAACGCGGGCAAGGTGCCGCCGCTCACCGCCGCCGAGGCGGCGCAGGCGCTGGGCGTGAAGGTTTACACGATTGGCGTCGGCACGCGCGGCACGGCGCCCATGCCGCGGGGCGTCGATTTCTTCGGGCGCAAAGTGTACGCGCAGGTCGAGGTGGACATCGACGAGAAGACGTTGACGGAGATCGCGAAGAAGACCGGCGGCGAATATTACCGGGCCGACAGCACGGACACGTTGCGCAAGATTTACGACCGCATCGACAGGCTGGAAAAAACGGAGGTGGAAGTGAAACGCTTCGTCCACATCAAGGAGCAGTTTCACTGGGCGCTGATTCCCGGATTGCTCCTGTTGCTGCTTGAGGCGCTGCTTGGGAACACGGTATGGAGGAGGCTGCCATGAAACATACGAATTGCGAATTTCGATTTACGAATCGTCGCGCAACGACGACTGGCCGAAATCAGGCAGTTGAGGTCTGGGTGGAACGGGCCACTGGCCCGTTCTGTCGGGCGACTCGCCCGACAGTCTTGCGCACGACGCGCGGACGAAATGATAAAGGGTCGTCGTGCGCTCGACTCGGCGGCAAGTTGCCGCCGAGAACGGCCAGGTTGGCCGTTCCCCCCAGATCAACTGCATTGCTCTGGCTCAGGAGGCTTCATGTCGTTTGAGCACGTCCATCTCGTCTGGTTCGCGCTGCTGGCGGTGCCGGCGTTCATCGGATTTTTCTGGCGGGCCGGGCGGGTGAAGCGTGAGCTGATGGGCAGGTTCATCGCGGCACGCCTGATCCAGAGTTTGACGGTCGGATTGTCGCAGCGCCGGCAGCGGCTGCGGTTGGGGCTGTTCATCGCCGCGGTGGCGTTGACGATCCTGGCGCTGGCCCGGCCGCAGGTGGGATACAGCTGGGAAGAGGCGCGCTCGCGCGGTCTGGACATCGTGGTGGCGATCGATACGTCGCGCAGCATGCTGGCGACCGACGTGGCGCCGAATCGTTTGCGCCGCGCGCAGCTGGCGGCGCTGGATTTGAAACGCCTCGCGCACGCGGACCGGCTCGGGCTGGTGGCGTTCGCCGGCAGCGCGTTTTTGCAATGTCCGCTCACGCTGGATGACGAGGCGTTCCGGCAAAGCGTGGAATCGCTCGACGTGAACATCATCCCCCAGGGCGGCACCGCGTTGTCCGAGGCCATCGCCGCGGCGCGCGGGGCGTTCAAGAAGGACAACGACAATCATCGCGTGCTCGTGCTCTTCACGGACGGCGAGGATCATGACGGAAGCGCGGCGGAAGCGGCGAAGTCGGCGGGCAAGGACGGTCTGCGCATCTTCACGATCGGGGTGGGCACGGCAGGCGGCGAACTGCTTCGGACCGTCGATGTGTCCGGCCGCAGCGAGTTCATCAAGGACGAGAACGGCAACGCCGTGAAGTCGCGTTTGAACGAGGCGTTGCTGAAGGAGATGGCGCAGGAGACGGGCGGTTTCTACATGCTGCTGTCGGGCGCGAACACGATGAACGTGCTCTACGACCGCGGCCTCGCGCCGTTGCCGAAGAGCGATCTGGCGTCGCAGCGCATCAAGCGCCCGCATGAACGCTACCAATGGCTGCTGGGGATAGCGGTTGTGTTGCTGCTGATCGAAATGCTGCTGCCGGAGCGGGTTTCCAAACGTGCCGGCACCGCGCTGGCCGGGAATGGGGCGGCGAGCTTGTTGGTGGCGACGGTTGGATTGAGCGTTCTCGCCGCGCAACCGGTCCGGGCCTCCGGCGACGAGGGCTCGAAGGAATACAAGGCGGGCAATTACGCCGGGGCGCAGGCAGCCTACGAAAGCGCGCTCCTCAAGAAGCCTTCCGACGCGCGGCTTCAGTTCAACGCCGGCGCGGCGGCGTATCAGGCGACGAACTACTCGGTTGCGCTCAACCATTTCAACTCGGCGCTCACCAACGCCGACGTGAACTTGCAGCAGAAGCTGTATTACAACATGGGCAACACGTTGTTCCGGCTCGGCGAGGCGTCCGACGCCATCCCGGAAAAGCAGAAGCAATGGGAACAGTCGTTGAAGAGCTTTCAGAACGCGGTGGCGTTGCGCACCAATGATGTCGATGCGGCATTCAACGCGCGCTTCGTGAATTACAAGCTGGCGGAACTGCGCGAGATGCTGCGGTTGCTGGCGGAGGCGCGCAGATCGAAGTTGCGCGCGGAGGAGGCAGTTCGGCGGCGGGATTACGAAACGGCGCTCCGCATCATGGCGCCGGCGATGACGAATTCAGCCGTCGCGAAAGAGATGCAGGATTACGTGCAACGTCTCCAACAAATCCATGAGATCAACAAGCCTGCTCAACCATAGCGTGATCGTCGCCGCGGCCGCCTGGTCGTTTCTGGCCGGCCCGACGCTCGGAGCGCAGCCGGCAGCCGACCAGTTTTTCCACCAGGGCGCGCAGCAGTATCTGGCGACGAACGGCATGGCGCAGGCGCGGCTTTCGGTGACGAACGGACTGAAGCTGTATCCGAATGACGAGAAGCTGAAGAAGCTCTGGGAACTGTTGAACCAGCAGCAACAGCAGCAGAGCAAGGACGATCAGAAGCAGGAACAGGACAAGAAGGACCAGGAGTCCAAGGACCAACAATCCAAGGATCAGCAGAAGCAGGGCGACGAGAAGAAGGATCAACAGAAGAAATCCGAGGAACAAAAGAAACAGGAGCAGGAGCAGCAAAAGCAGGATCAGGCGTCGCAGCAGGACAAGAAGGATGGCCAGAAGGCGCAGCCGGAAAAGGGCGGGGAACCGCAGAATGGCGAGGGCACGCCTCAAGCGGCGCAGGCCATGCGCATGACGCCGCAGCAGGCGATCCAGCTGCTGGAGGCGTTGAAGGGCGAGGAAAAGGCGATGCCGTTCAAGCCGGTCATGAAGACCAACCGCCAGGATCGCGTGTTCAAGGACTGGTGACCGGCCATTTACCGCATGAAGCGACGACTCCCGACTCCGCCATTGCCAGTCCACCGCTCACCGCTATATTCGCCCGGCCAGTTGTGCCGCGCTGGCGCTGGCCGATAAACAGTTATGCAAGCATTGAAAACGATTTTCATCCTGCTCGAAGTCATCCTGCTGTTCAACCTGCTGATCTTCGTGCATGAGCTCGGCCACTTCCTGGCCGCGCGCTGGCGGGGCTTGCGGGTGGATCGATTCGCGATCTGGTTCGGCAAACCCATCTGGAAGGCGAACATCAAGGGCGTGGAATACGCGCTCGGCTGGATTCCCGCCGGCGGCTACGTCGCGCTGCCGCAGATGGCGCCGATGGATGCCATCGAGGGCAAGACGCACGATTCCAAGGAGCCGCTGCCCAACATCTCGCCGCTCGACAAGATCATCGTGGCGTTCGCGGGGCCGCTCTTCAGTTTCCTGCTGGCGGTTGTTTTTGCCGTGATCGTCTGGGGCGTGGGCCGCCCGGTGAAGGAGGCGGACAAGACGCGCACCATCGGCTGGGTCGATGTGGACGGGCCGGCGTGGAAGGCGGGGCTGCGTCCGGGGGACACGGTGGTCGAGATCGACGGGCATCCGATTCAGCAGTGGGGGCCGTCCAGCCACGAAAGCATCGTCTGGCGCATCGTCACGAGCGAGGGAACAAACATCGCCTTCAAGTACCTTCGCGAGGGCAGGGAGCAGATGGCTTACGTGACGCCCTATCGCCGCCCGACCAAATGGTATGAGCGCAAGGCGATGCGGCAGGTGCTGATCGCGCCGGAGCAGGGAGCGATCATCCACGATGTCATCACCAACAGCCCCGCGGCGCTCGCGGGACTCCGAAGCGGTGACAGGGTGGTGACGGTCAACGGCGACCGGATCTATTCATGGTTCGCCGTGGCCCAGGCCGAGGAAGCCATGACCAATGCCAGCGCGGGCCCAGTGACGCTTGGAATTGAACGTGGCACGGAGAAGCTTTCCGTCGTGCTGCGCGCCGAGAAGCCCATGAGCCCGGCGGACAGCAGGCCGGTGTTCGGGGTTGCGGCCTGGGAGGATCGCTCCTCCACCACGTTGATCCACCCCACGCCATGGGAACAAGTCGAAGGCAGCGTGAACCAGATTACCGGCACGCTTCGCGCGCTCTTCTCCCGCAAGTCAGACGTCGGCGTGCAGCAACTCGGCGGCGCGGTGATGATCATCCGCGTTTACACGAACCTGTTCGAGGCGCCGGACGGCTGGCGTCTCGTGCTCTGGTTCAGCGTGGTGATGAACGTCAACCTCGCGCTGCTGAACATGCTGCCGTTCCCGGTGCTGGATGGCGGCCACATCACGCTCGCGATCCTGGAGCAGATTCGCCGTCGTCCGGTCAGCGGCGCGATCCTCAACTACTTCCAGACCGCCTGCGCGATGGCGTTGATCGCCTTCATGCTCTTCATCGCGTTCTTCGACACCGGCGACTGGGTGCGCAGCGCGCGTCAAAACCGCGAACAGCCCATCGTCTTCGCGCCGAAGAAGTAGCCCGGGCCCGGCCAGCCTGCCGGCAATCGACCAACCGCCGCAAAGCGGTTGACCCGTTTTTTCGCGCCTCCTAATCTTCCCGACGGCCAATACCGGCCCCGGTCTGGATTTACAGCACATGAACTACTGCGCTTCACCGTTTCTTTATCAGCGACGCAAGACCCGCGAGATCGTCATCGGCGATCCCGCAAACGGCGGCGTCATCATCGGCGGGGTCCGTCCGGTGGTCATGCAGTCCATGCTCACCTGTGACACGATGGATACGGCGACCTGCGTTCAGCAGACGCTCGATCTCGTCGCCGTAGGCTGCCAGATCGTCCGCATCACCGCGCCGACGGTGAAGGACGCGGCGAACCTCGAGAACATCGTCCGCGAACTACGCGCACGCGGTTGCCTCGTGCCCATCGTCGCGGACATTCACTTCAAGCCCGAGGCTGCGATGGAAGCCGCCAGGTGGGTCGAGATGGTCCGCATCAATCCTGGCAACTACGCCGACTCGAAGAAATTCGCCGTCAAGGAATACACCGACGACGCCTACGCCGACGAACTGAAGCGCATCGAGGAAACGTTCACGCCGCTCGTGAAGCTCTGCCAGGAGCTCAAGCGCGCCATCCGCACAGGCACCACCC
>JBDHQG010000101.1:0-9598 GCA_039806925.1 Limisphaerales bacterium | reverse complement strand
CGTTGACGTCCTTCCCGCGCTGTTGCTCATCGCCGCCTGCCGTTGCCTTGCCTCCGGCGTCGTGGCCGCCGAGGATTTTTCCCCGCGCGAAAGCGAGCGCCAGCTGCCGCGCGCGATGCATTCCACAATGGCGGAGCGGCCCCGGATCACCGTCGGCCGCGAATCCGCCGACCTGGTGGGCGGCGATCATCGCGTGTTGCAGGCCGCGGTCGATTACATCGCGGCGCTCGGCGGCGGCACCGTGGAGATCGGTCCGGGCGAGTTCGTGATGCGCGATTCGTTGCACCTGCGTCCGCATGTTTCCGTGGTGGGAACAGCCGGCCGGACCATCCTTCGCAAGGCTGGGGCCGCAGTGTCACGTTTGGGAATCGACGGTGATTTTGGCGAGGAACAGGTGACGCTGGTTTCTCCGGAAGGATTCCAGGTCGGCGATGGCATCGCCGTGTGGGACAACAACGCGGGCGGATTTCACACCACGGTGGGGCGCATCACCGGGCGCAGCGGAAACACCTTTGCCATCAGCACGCCGCTGAATTCCGACTGTCTTACCAGCCAGAAGGCGCAGGCGGCCACGGTGTTTCCGGTGATCAGCGGTTATCACGCCGAGGGCGTCCGGCTCGCGGACCTGACCATCGACGGCAACAAGTCCGGGAACGTGGCGCTCAACGGCTGTCGCGGCGGCGGCATTTTTCTGTATCGCGCCTTCGGCGCGGTGATTTCCAATTGCGTCGTCCGGAACTACCACGGCGACGGCATCAGCTTCCAGCAATCGAACGACGTGCTCGTGCAGGGCTGCGTCAGCGAAGGCAACGCGGGGCTCGGCCTGCATCCCGGCAGCGGTTCGCAGCGCGCGACGATTCGCGATTGCGTGGCGCGTGAGAACGGCGAGGACGGCCTGTTCCTCTGCTGGCGCGTGCGGCACGGGCTGTTCGAGCGAAATGTGCTGGAGAACAACGGGCGCTTCGGAATCTCCATCGGCCACAAGGACACCGACAATCTGCTCCGCGAAAACGTCGTCCGCTCCAATCAGGGCGATGGCGTCTTCTTCCGCAACGAATCCGTCGGCATGGCCGGACACCGGAACCGTCTCGAAAACAATCTCATTGAAAACAACGGGGCGCGCGAGGCGGCGTCCGGCATTCGCGTGCGCGGGGAGACGAAGGATCTGGTCTTCAAGGGAAACATCATCCGCGACACCCGGCTCGCGGGCGCGCGCAAGCAGGCTGTCGGGATTCGCATCGAGGAAGGGGCGGGGGAAGTGCAGCTGGAGGGAAATCAGATCGATGCCAAAACGCCCGTGGAAGACAGGCGGACAAAGAAATGAACGAATGGCGGAAAGGGAAGGCTCCAAAAATTGGAGCGAGCGAAGGGATTCGAACCCTCGACACTCACGTTGGCAACGTGATGCTCTACCAGGCTGAGCTACGCTCGCTTCCGTTAAGCGAGGCAGAAGTTAAAGCAACGCCGGTTGATTGCAAGCCCTGTTTTCGAACGCCGATCATTGACGCCGGAGATCGATGAAGCCGCCCCATGCAATGCGCTTCGGAGCCCGCCCAAGGCTGGAGATGACCGAGTTCATGAGCGGACGGAACGATCCGCCGGAAGCCGGAAAACGATGCGTGCGGTTTGACGTCAACAAGGACGGCAAGCCCGGCCGCGAGGAGTTTGTTCACATGGGAGCCCTGCCTGCAAAATGAAACATCAAACCGTGACGTTCAACCTTCGGTTCATCACCGCCAGCCTTGGTCTGGGCGCGATGATCATCCTGCCCGTGGCGGGCCTGGCGGCGGATGGCAAAGTCTTCCGTGCCGGCGCGCATGTCGTGGACATTACTCCCACGAACTATCCCGTGCTGGTGAACGCCATGTTCACCGAGCGCACGGCCACCAACGCCGCCGATCCGCTCCACGTTCGCGCGCTGGCGCTGGATGACGGCTCGACCCGGATCGTGTTCGCCATCGTGGACACCTGCATGATCGCGCGCGACCTGATGGATCGCGCGAAGGAGCAGGCCAGCCGGACGACGGGCATTCCCACGGACAAAATGCTCGTCTCCGCCACGCACACGCATTCCGCGCCGTCGGCGATGGGCTGCCTCGGCAGCCGCCTGGACACCAACTACGCCCGGTTTCTCGAGCCGCGCATCGCCGCCGCAATCGCCGGCGCGGTGGAAAAACTCCAGCCCGCGCGCATCGGCTGGGGCGTGACGGAGGACTGGGAACACACGTTCAACCGCCGGTGGATCCGGCGTCCGGACCGGATGCTCACGGATCCGTTTGGGGATCGGAACATCCGCGCGAACATGCATCCGGGCCACAACAGTCCGGACGCCACCGGGCCTTCCGGCCCCGTCGATCCGGGCATGTCGGTCGTCGCCGTGCAAGCTCTCGACGGCCGGCCGCTGGCGCTGCTCGCGAATTACTCCCAGCATTATTACGATTCGCCCTTGCTGTCCTCGGATTACTACGGGCGGTTTTGCGAACACATCGGCGCGATGCTGAATGCCGGCGCCAGGCCGGGGAACGCGGGATTCGCCGCGATGATCTCGCAGGGGACGAGCGGTGATCTCGCGCGCATGGATTACGGCGGGGAGCCGCGAAACATCGGCTACGACGCGTACGCCCGGGAGCTGGCGGAGAAGGCCGCGGGCGTCGTGCGCGCCATGAAGTTCCACGACTGGGTGCCGCTGAAAATGGCGGAGCGCACGCTGGCGTTGAATTACCGCACTCCGAACGACGCGCGTCTCGCCTGGGCGCGGCAGGTGGCGGCGACATTGCAGGGACGACTGCCGCGGACGCAGCCGGAGATCTACGCGCTCGAATCCATTTATCTGCACGAGCGCCCGCGCACGGAGTTGAAGCTCCAGGCCATCGGCATCGGCGAGCTCGGCATCGCGGCCATTCCCAACGAGGTTTACGCCATCACTGGATTGAAGCTGAAGGCGCAGAGTCCCTTTGCCACCACGTTCAATATCGAACTCGCGAACGGTGCGGAGGGTTACATCCCGCCGCCGGAGCAGCACAAGTTCGGCGGCTACACGACATGGCCCGCGCGCACGGCGGGTCTCGAAGTGCAGGCCGAACCGCGCATCGTCGAGACGTTGCTGGGCTTGCTCGAAGACGTCTCCGGCAGGCCGCGCCGGGCGATGACCGACACACACGGTCCGTATCCCAAAGCGGTTCTCGAATCGAAACCCGCCGCGTACTGGCGCGTGAACGAGAGCGTGATTCCCACGGCGCACGACGCGAGCGGGCAGGGCAGGAGCGCGACGTTCGAGGATGGCGTGGCGTTGTATCTGCCCGGGGCGAGTCAGACGATCGGTTTTCAACCCCCGCGACCCGAAACTCCAAACGCCTTCAGCGGCGATCTCATCAACCGCGCGCCGCACTTCGCCGGCGGTCGCCTCCGGGCTTCCGTTCCCCTGGGAGAGACCTACTCCGTCGAGCTCTGGTTCTGGAACGGCCTGCAGAATGACGCCCGCGCGATGACCGGATACCTCTTCTCGCGCGGCACGGATCGCGATGTCAGCGCGGCGGGTGATCATCTGGGCCTTGGCGGCACGCATCAGCCGGATCAGACGGGGCGCCTGATCTTTTTCAATGGCAACGAACGCAACACGGTGCTCGTGGGTCGCACGCTCGTGGAGCGCCGCCAATGGCATCACGTCGTGCTCGTGCGCGAAGGGCGCAAGGTGACGGTGTATCTGAACGGCGGCGGCACGCCCGAGATTTCTGGCGAGGCGGATGTCACGGTCGCCCCGGAGGTGCAGTCGATCTTCCTCGGTGGCCGTTGCGATAACTTCGCCAACTTCGAAGGCAGGCTGGACGAGGTTTCCGTTTACTCCCGCGCGCTCGGCGCGAATGAAGTCGCCGCGCATTATCGCGCGAGCGGATTCCCGCCGAGGGTCGCCAGGCCCGCCACGTCCGCGGTTGTCTCGCCGCCGCTTTCGCCCGCGGAATCGCTGGCGAAGATTCATGTGCCGGACGGGTTCAAGGTGGAGCTCGTCGCCGCGGAGCCGCTTCTCGAATCGCCCGTCGCCATCGACTGGGATGAGCGCGGCCGGCTCTGGGTCGTGGAGATGGTCGATTATCCGCTGGGACTCGACGACAAGGGCAAGCCCGGCGGACGCGTCCGCATCTTGGAAGATGTCGATGGTGATGGTCGCTATGACAAGACGACGTTGTTCGCGGACGGGCTGAAGTTTCCGACGGGCCTGCTCACCTGGCGCGAGGGCGTGCTCGTCACGGCGGCGCCCGAGATTCTCTTCCTCAAGGACAGCGACGGCGACGGCAAAGCCGATGTGAAGGAGGTGCTCTTCAGCGGATTCCTCGAAGGCAACCAGCAGCTGCGCGTGAACAGCCTGCGCTGGGGACTCGACAACTGGGTTTACTGCGCCAGCGGCGCGCATCACGGCGGCTACGGCGCGGCGACGAAGATCAAGTCCCGCCTCAACGGCCGCGAATACGAGATCGGCAGCCGTGATTTCCGGTTCCGTCCCGACACCGGCGAACTCGAAGCGCAGAGCGGCCCGTCGCAGTTCGGACGCAATCCCGACGACTGGGGCAACTGGTTCGGCGTGCAGAACTCATGGCCGCTCTGGCATTACGTGCTGCAGGATCATTACCTCCGGCGCAACCCGCATGTGCCGGCGCCGGATCCCGTCCGGCAGGTTGTCACGCCGAAAAATCCGCGCGTCTTTCCGGCGAGCCAGCGCGAGAAGCGATTCCACAGCTTCAACGAAGCGGGCCACTTCACCTCGGCGTGCGCGGCGATGATCTATCGCGATGAACTGCTGTTCGGCCCGGGCAACGACCGGCACGCGTTCACTTGCGAACCGTTTCACAATCTCGTTCAGCACAACATCGTGGCGGACGACGGCGTGAGCTTCACCTCGCGACGCGCCGGCAACGAGATCGCCTACGACTTCTTCGCGAGCGAGGATCGCTGGTGCCGGCCGGTGATGACACGCGCGGGGCCGGACGGCGCGTTGTGGGTCGTGGACATGTATCGCTACATGATCGAACACCCCCAGTGGCTGCCGCCCGAGGGCCGGGCGGAGCTGCTGCCCGGCTACCGGCTCGGTGAGGAACGAGGTCGCATCTACCGCGTGTCTGCGCGGGATCGCGCGCCGCGGAAGAATCTCCAGCTCGCCGGCATGTCCTCGGCGGAGCTGGTTGCCGCGCTCGATTCCGCCAACGGCTGGCAGCGCGACAAGGTGCAGATGCTTCTGCTCTGGCGAAAGGATGCCGCCGCCGTCCCGCTGCTCGAATCGCTCGCGCGCGATTCGCGAAACCCCCTGGCGCGCCTGCACGCGCTTTGCACGCTGGATGGCCTGGGCCGCCTGAAGCCGGAGCTGGTCGGGCGCGCGTTGAGCGACGCGCATCCGGGCGTGCGCATCAATGCGCTGCGCCTCGCGGAACATCGCGCCACTCCGGGCGTCATCGCGGCGGCCGTGAAGCTCGTGACGGACGCCGACCCCAAGGTCTTGCTGCAACTCGCCTGCACGCTGGGCGAGTGGCGGGAGGCAGCGGCTGGCGAGGCGTTGGGCCGGCTCGCCGTGAAGAATCACGCGGACAAGTTCATCGCCGCCGCGGTGCTCAGTTCCGCGCTGCCGCATGGCGCCGCCCTCGTGGATGCCATCGTCGCATCAGGCGGGGCGGCGCAAGCGACCTTCCGCGAGCCGTTGACCAGCCTCGCGCTGGCCACGGACGAGCGCGAGCCGCTGGCTCGATTGCTCCAGCCGGTGCTGGTCTCGAAATCCGGCGGGATCACCGCGCGCGAGATGACGATGCTGTCGCAGTTTCTCGATATTCTCGCCCGCAGGAAGACGAGCTGGCGCGCGCTGCTGAATGCGAATGAGAGCGACGCGCTGTCGGCGCGGCTTCGATCCATCCCGGAAATGTTTGCGTCCGCCAGGCGATTGGGAGATGACGCGAATCAACCGGAAACGTTGCGAATCGCGGCGGCGGGTTTGCTGGCGCGCGAGGAATCCTTCCGCGACGAGGCGTTGAAGATTCTCCCGGCGCTGCTCGCGCCCAAATCTTCTCCCGACGCGCAGCGCGGCGCCATCAAGGCGCTAGGCGTGAGCGGCCATGCGCGTGTTCCCGGCATCATCGCCGAGGTCTGGCCGGGACTGGGGCCGGAGATCCGGCTGGCGGCGCTGGACGAAATGCTGGGCCGCGAGCCGTGGGCGCTGGCGCTGGCCGGCTTGGTCGGGCAGGGGCGCATCAACCCGAACGCGCTCGATGCGTCGCGTCGCGGACGTTTGCTGCGGCACGGCTCTGAGCGCGTGAAGCAGGCGGCGGCGAAGATCTTCAATGAAAACGGCACGGCTTCGCGCGCGGAAGTGGTGCGGAAGTTTCGTCCGGCGCTGGCGCTCGCGGGGGATGTTTCTCGTGGCGGGATCGTCTTCAACAAGCTCTGCGTCACCTGCCACAAGCGCGGCGATCTGGGAAATGATGTGGGGCCGAACCTGCAATCGGTGGTGAATCATCCCGCGGAGAAGCTGATCGTTTCGATTCTCGATCCCAACGCGGGCATCGAGCCCGGCTACACGGCGTACTCCGCGCAGCTGTCGGACGGCGAGGAAATTTACGGCATCGTCGCGGCGGAGACGGGGAACAGCCTCGTGATGAAGCTCGCCGATGGGAAGACGCGCACGTTGCTGCGGTCGGGCATCGCGGCGTTGCGCAGCGCGAATCTCTCGCTGATGCCGGAAGGATTGGAAGCCGGGATGAGCCCGCAGGACATGGCGGACCTTGTCCGCTTCCTGCAGACGCCGTGAGGGCAGGAGCGTCTCAGCCCGGAACGGTGCAGCAGGACAGGCTTCCAGCTTGTGCTGCTAATATTTGTAGCCGCCGACGTGAGGAGAACCCCACCAACGCACAAGTTGGAGCATCGGCCCCATGAACCGGGTAGCCGCCGAGGTAACGAGGCGGACGGCTTTTATTCGCAACGGATTCCGCCTCCTCACGTCGGCGGCTACGAACGAAGGTTCATGGATAGGCGGAAACATTGGGAATTTCCGGCTTGTCCATTACGTCACCGCGGCGGCTACGAATTTTGAAACCGCTTCCAGGTTTGCGATCAATTCGGTGACGCTTTGAGCGGGCTCACATCTTCACCGCACTCACGCGCAGGCCGTCCTTGATGCGGTCGCCGGGATAGAGAATCACCTCGTCGCCTTCCTTCAGGCCTTCCACGATCTCCGTTTCAGTGTTGCTGGCGTGCCCGATCTTCACGGAGCGCAGCTCGGCGCGGTCGCCGGCGATGACATAGGCGTGCCATTGATCGCCGCGACGAAAGATCGCGCCGTTCGGCGCCTTCAGCGCCTGTTCCTTCTGCCAGGTGATGATGCGCGCCTCGACGCGGAAGTTGTCGCCGAGGCTGCCGCGCTGGGCGACGGGCGTGAGCAAATCCGCGACGACATACACGCGCTGTTCCTCGACGCCGAGTGCGGAGACTTTCGTGAACGCCGCCGGCTCGACGAAGCGCACGGTGGCCTGCAACGGCTCGGGTCCGCCCCATTGTTCCAGCTCGACCGGCGTGCCGGGCTTGATCATCGCTCCGTCGCGCGAGAGCGCTTCGATGATGACTTCGAGATCGTTCGGGTCGCCGATTTCCACCAGGGGCGTGCCGTTGGACACGGCGCGCGAACTTTCCTCGAACACCTTCAACACTTTGCCGGCCACCGGCGCGTGGAGTTCCACGGGAGGGCGGTTCGTGTTGCCGGTGTGGGTGAACTCCAGCAGCTCGGCCTCGGCCTGGCGCAATGCGGCTTCGGCGGCGGTGAGCTCGCGGGCGGCGGAAGTTTCGCGCCACTGGATTTGTTCCATCTCCTGCGTGGAGACGGTCTTCTCCTGATAAAGTTTTTCGTTCCGGTGCAGCTCGCTGGCGGCGAACTTGTGCTGCGCCTTCGCGCGTTCCAGTTGCGCGGCGGCGCTGTCGCGTTTCGCCTCGGCGAGCGTGCGCGTGCGGGCATCGAGCAGCGCGGGGCTGATGGGATCGATGATGGCGACGACGGCTTGCGTGGAACTGATCTCCGCGCCGGCCTTGAACGGGATGCGGCGGAGCTGTCCGGTCACGGGCGCGGAGATCACGTAGCGCTGGCGGATGCGCGTCTTGCCTTCCTCGTTCACGGTGGCTCGGAGTTTGCCGACGGTGACGCGCGCAGTTTCGACCGGCGCGGGCTTGGGCCAGAGTCCGGCGACGATGAGGGCGACCAGCACGATGACGCCGAGGTAGGGCAGCCAGCTGCGCCGACGATGGCCGTTGGCGTTCGTTCGTTTCGGAGAAGAAGTGGTCGGGTTCATGAGAAAGCGATGCGGGAAGAATCCCAACGGGATTCAAGGAAGTCGCGGAGCGACAAAGCGAGGGTAGCCGTGGGCTTCAGCCCACGGAAATGAATCGAGACAGGCATGTGTCGCGGAGCGACGCATGAAAGTTTGAGTTCGCCATATTTCAGGCATCGCTCCGCGATGTAGCCAATTGCCCTGCCATACCGTGGGCTGAAGCCCACGGCTACCGTCAGTTCATCGCTCCGCGATTCTCGCGCACGCCGAATTGGAATTCGGCGCTCCATTTGGGGCGGGCATGGTGAGAGTTGATGGCAATGCGCGCTCATCTCTATTCCGGTGCCTTCAGCGCGCTGACGAGGTCGAGGTTCTTCAAGGTGCGCAGCACGACGAGCGCGGAGAGCGTCGAGGCCGTGGCGACCACCGATACCGCGAAGGCATAATTGCGTGGGGTGAAGACGGTGGGCAGGCGGACGGTCTCGGTGTTCACCGCCTGTAAAATGCCGGTGGCGAGGAACGTGCCGAAGGCCAGTCCGAGCGGCACGGCGATGAGCGCGAGGATGACGAGTTCCGTCACGAGGACCGCGCCGACTTCGCGTTGCGAGAAGCCGATGACGCGCAGCGTGGCGAGCTCGCGCCCGCGCTCGGCGAGCGAGATGCGCGCGTTGTTGTAAACGACGCCGAAGGCCACGATGGTCGCGAACGTGAGGTAGATGGTTTGAATGAGCCCGATGCTCGCGGCGGTGGTCTTGCGGAAGTTCGCGCGGAGCGATTCCTTCACGACCACCCAGCTTACGCGGGGCTGTTCCTTTAGTTCGCGGAGGAATTCCTGCCAGCGTGAACCGTCCACGCGGAAGCTCGCGCCGGTGATGATGTCGCCTTCGCCGAGCAGGCGGTTCAACGCGCGGCGGTCCATGTGCGCGACGAGGCCGGCGAAGTCCTCGCTAAAGCCGACGAGCGGCACGTTGACCTTGCGGCGACGGCCTTCGAGGAACTCGACGGTGACCTGATCGCCGAGCTTTGCGCCGAGCACCTCGGCGAGTTTCGAGGAAACGACCATTCCTTCGGCCGGCACTTCGACGATGCGATATTTCGAATCGATGACACGCTGATGGACACCTTCCGGATCCACGCCCTGAATCGCAAGCTGGCGGCGACGCTGGCCGAAATGAATTCGCGCGAAGGCGTAGCGGAACGGCTCGACGCTCATCACGCCGGGCAGTTGGCGCAGCGGGAGCTTGGCGGATTCGCTGTCCGGCTCGACGAGGCCGAGGCTCACGTCCTGGCGCTGCACGGTGTCCCAC
>JBDHQG010000100.1:0-9624 GCA_039806925.1 Limisphaerales bacterium | reverse complement strand
CATCAAGGTTCACTTCAAAGGCTCGGCCGGCCAGAGCTTCGGCGCGTTCATGCCCAAGGGCATGACGTTCACGCTCGAAGGCGACACGAACGATTATCTCGGCAAGGGTTTGTCTGGCGGACGCATCATCCTGCATCCGCCCGAAGGTTCCACGTTCCTCGCGGAGGAAAACATGATCGCCGGCAACGTCGCGCTCTACGGTGCGACCGGTGGCGAAGTGTTCATTCGCGGCATGGCGGGCGAGCGGTTCGGCGTCCGGAATTCCGGCGTCAGCACGGTCGTCGAGGCCATCGGCGATCACGGTTGCGAATACATGACCGGCGGCACCGTGGTGGTGCTGGGGCCGACCGGACGCAACTTCGCGGCCGGCATGAGCGGCGGCGTGGCCTACATTCTTGATGAAGTCGGCGACTTCGGCACGCGCTGCAATATGCAGATGGTGGCCTTGGAAAAATTTGAAGACGCCGAGGAATCCGAAAGCGTCCGCAAGCTGATTCAGCGTCACGCCGAGTACACCAAGAGCCAGAAGGCGTGGAAGGTTCTCGCCTTGTGGGAGAAGTATTCCGGCATGTTCGTGAAGGTCATGCCCAAGGACTACAAGCGCGTGCTCTCCGCGCTCAAGAAGGCCCGGCAGCAGGGCTTGAGCGGCGAGGACGCCATCAACGCGGCCTTCGAGGAAAACGCCCGCGACCTCGCGCGTGTCGGCGGCGGTTGATCGCCATCGGCTGGATATTGTAGTCTGCATTCCATGAAACTTGCCTCATCGATTCGGACTTCGGTGCCGACGCATCCCCGGATTCTTGCGGTCAAGCCGCGAGGCGGAGTCTGGACGGATGATGAACTGCTGGAACTCGGCACGAACGACACCAAGTATGAACTTTGGGATGGAAAGATAATTGCAATGCCTCCAGCAGGACTTCTTCACGGTGCCATTATCGTGCGGATGACAGTGGCCCTCGGCAACTATCTGGCGGAACACAAGCTGGGCACGTTGTTCGACGGCCAGACTGGTTTTCGCCTGAGCGTGGATCACTGCTTTGAACCGGACCTCTCATTCGTCAGCCGTGAACGGCTGAAACTAATCCTTCCAAACAAGGACAAACTCTTTCACGGCCCTCCCGACCTTGCGGTTGAAGTGCTGTCTCCCTCGGACTCCATCACCAAAACCGAGCGCAAACTCGCCCTCTACCTCGCACACGGAACCAAGCTGGCCTGGATGGTCGATCCAAAAACGCGGACGGCGCGGGTTTATCGGGCTTCCTCCGTCTCTGAATTGATCCGTGGAGAGCGGTTTCTTACGGGGAATTCAGTCTTGCCCGGCTTTCGTCTTTCGCTGGCCAAATTGTTTGAAGAATTTTGAAATCGAACCACCACTGATCAATGGGAAAACCGACTGGATTTTTAGAATACCTCCGCGAACTGCCGCTGGACAGGAAGGCCACGGAGCGCATCCGCGACTGGAACGAGTTCCATGAGCACATGGACGACAAGAAGCTCCAGGAGCAGGCCGCGCGCTGCATGGATTGCGGCGTCCCCTTCTGCCACACCGGCACGTTGATCAGCGGCATGGCGAGCGGCTGTCCCATCAACAACCTCATCCCGGAGTGGAACGATCTCATCTATCGCGGCCTGTGGAAGGAAGCCCTGGAGCGCCTGCACAAGACGAACAACTTCCCGGACTTCACCGGCCGCGTCTGCCCCGCGCCCTGCGAAGGCTCGTGCGTGCTCGGCATGAACAACCCGCCGGTCACGATCAAGAACATCGAATGCACGATCATTGATCACGGCTGGGAACAAGGCTGGGTCAAGCCCGAGCCTCCCGCCAGGCGCACCGGCAAGAAGGTGGCCGTGGTCGGTTCCGGTCCTGCAGGTCTCTGCGCCGCCGCGCAGTTGAACAAGGCGGGGCATCTCGTCACCGTTTTTGAACGCGCGGATCGTCCGGGCGGCCTGCTCATGTATGGCATTCCGAACATGAAGCTCGACAAGAAACAGGTCGTGCTTCGCCGCATCAAGCAGATGGAGGACGAAGGCATCGTCTTCAAGTGCGGCACGGAAGTCGGCAAGGACATCACCTCGCAGCAGTTGATGGGCGACTTCGACGCCATCGTGCTCTGCACCGGCGCCACCAAACCGCGCGACCTGCCCATCGAAGGACGTAATTTGAAAGGCGTCCACTTCGCGATGGAGTTTCTCCACGCGAACACCAAGGCGCTGCTCGACGACCAGAAGAACGGCACCTACATCAATGCCGCCGGCAAGGACGTCATTGTCATCGGCGGTGGCGACACCGGCACCGACTGCGTTGGCACCTCGATGCGTCACGGCTGCAAGAGCCTCATTCAGGTCGAGATTCTGCCCAAGCCGCCGATGGAACGCGCGAAGGATAATCCGTGGCCGGAGTGGCCGAAGGTTTACAAGATGGACTACGGGCAGGAAGAAGCCGCGGCCAAGTTCGGCGCGGACCCGCGCGTTTACCTGACCACCGCGAAGAAATTTGAAGACGACGGCAACGGCAACGTGAAGGCCGTCCACCTCGTGCAGATCGAGTGGACCAAGAACGACAAGGGCCAGTTCGTGCCGAAGGACGTTCCCGGCACCGAACGCGTCGTGCCCGCGCAACTCGTGCTGCTGGCGATGGGTTTCCTCGGGCCGGAACAACCGCTCCTCGAATCGCTCAACGTCGAACGCGATCCGCGCTCGAACGTAAAAGCCGACCACGGCAAATACACCACGAGCATTCCGAAAGTTTTCGCTGCCGGCGACTGCCGCCGCGGACAGAGCCTCGTGGTCTGGGCCTTCAACGAAGGCCGCGGTGCCGCCCGCGAATGCGACCGCTTCCTGATGGGCTACACAGATTTGCCGTGATGCGTCGCTGAAAGAGAATCTCTTGAACGCAGAAGGCCGCGACTGAAACCGTCGCGGCCTTTCTTCTTCACCTTCGCAGGCTATCTCTGCACGCGCGCGCCGCCGCCCTTCATCAACTTCTCGACCTCGCCCTTGTCGGCCATCGAGGTATCGCCGGGCGTGGTCATGGCCAGCGCGCCGTGAGCCGCGCCGTAGTCGACCGCCTTTTGCGCATCACCAGTCGTCATCATTCCGTAGATGAATCCCGAGGCGAAGCTGTCGCCGCCGCCCACGCGGTCGAAGATTTCCAGTTCGGGATACTTCCGGCTTTCGTGGAACTTGCCGTCGTACCACGCAATGGCGGCCCAATCGTTGATGGTCGCCGTGTGGGCGGCCCGTAGCGTGGTGGCGGTGGCCTTGAAGTTGGGAAACGCCTTCACCGCCGTCTCGATCATCTTCTTGAACGCCGTGACATCGATGTGGAGAAGATTCTCGTCCGCGCCTTCGACGTGAAAACCAAGGCAAGCGGTGAAGTCCTCTTCGTTGCCGATCATCACGTCCACAAACTTCGCGATTTCCTTGTTCACCTCCTGCGCCCGCTTCTGGCCGCCGATGCTCTTCCAGAGCGACGGCCGATAATTCAGGTCGTAACTGACCACGGTGCCGTGTTCTTTCGCCTTCTTCACCCCTTCAATGACGAGTTGCGGTGTCGTGTCGGACAGCGCGGCGAAGATGCCGCCGGTATGAAACCAGCGGACGCCGAGCTTGCCGAAGATGTGATCCCAGTCGAAGTCACCGGGCTTGAGCTGCGACGCCGCGGTGTTGCCGCGATCCGGGATGCCCACCGCGCCCCGCACACCAAAGCCGCGCTCGGTGAAGTTGAGTCCGTTGCGCGTCACGCGGCCCACGCCGTCGAACTTCGCCCATTTGATGAACTGCGTGTCGACGCCTCCTTGCAGGATGAAATCCTCGAGCAACCGTCCGACATCATTATCCGCGAAGGCCGTGCAGACGGCGGTTTTCATGCCGAAGCAGCGCCTCAGCCCGCGCGCGACGTTGTATTCGCCCCCGCCCTCCCACGCCTGGAATTCGCGCGCCGTCCGCACGCGGCCTTCGCCGGGATCAAGTCGCAGCATGATTTCGCCGAGCGCGATCATGTCGTAGGCGCAGGAGCCGGCGGGTTTGATGTTCAGGGAGGGCATGAGGCGCGCAATCGATTGAATTGTTGGTTTGAAGTGACGGCGAAGACGTAGCGGAAACGCGGGTAAAACCTCAACCCTTTTCAAGCCGCGCCCCGGGGAAATGCGGGGTGACGATCCGCACGTTCCACGGAATTCCCACTGCGTAGCCCCACGCATTTTCAGATCCCCGGCCGTGGCGGAACTTCCCGGCACGGTTAACTGATCTTTGTCAGGCGAAAGCCCGGCATGAACGACAGGCGCCGGCGCGGTAGCTGTGGAAAGTGCCGCGCGGGTGAAACACGAATCAGCGGCAGTCCGCGGCACGCGCCTCGTCCTGCACCACCTGGATCGCTGTCCCGAGTCTGGCGCCACTTTCCGGCCCCGGATTCCCGGCCCGTGTCCGGTCAGTTAACCGCCCCTTTCCAGCGGGATGATGGATGGAGTGCCGGACGCTTCTCCCGGCACTCCATTTCCCTCCTCGCTCCAGCCACGACAAAAAACCCCGCCGGAATCAGTTCGCTGTTGACCGCAGGACGTGCGCCACGTTCGATGGGGCGTCCCAAGTCACCGTTCGTACAGCACGGATTACCGCCACAACCAATCATGCACCGCACAACCACACACGACTCAAGCCGCGGCCGCATGATGGCCCTGGCCGCCGCGTTCCTCGGATGGATGTTCGACGGAATGGAGATGGGCATCTTCCCGCTCGTCGCGCGGCCCGGCCTGCAACAGATGCAGGCGATCCAGGGAATCGTGGACGAAGGTTTTGTCCAGCGCTGGATGGGCATCATCACCGCCCTGTTTCTCGTCGGGGCGGCGCTGGGCGGATTGATCTTCGGCTGGCTCGGGGATCGCATCGGCCGGGTCAAGGCGATGACGTGGAGCATTCTGTTCTACTCCGGGTTTACGGGGCTTTGCTATTTCGCCACCGCACCGTGGCATCTCGGCGCGCTCCGGTTTGTCGCGGCCCTCGGCATGGGCGGCGAATGGGCGCTCGGCGTGGCGCTGGTCATGGAATGCTGGCCGGAGGGAAAACGTCCGTTGATGGCGGGCCTGATCGGCGCGTCCGCCAACCTCGGCTACTGCATCATCGCCGTCATCGGCATCGCGTTTCCCATCACGCAGGATTCGTGGCGCTGGGTGATGATGGTGGGGGCCGCGCCGGCGCTGCTGACGTTTCTCCTCCGGCTGTTCGTGCCCGAGTCCGAGAAATGGAAGGCCGCCCGCCGCACCGGCGGAGTTTCGCCCGCGGTGGAAATCTTCTCCCCGGCGTTGATGAAGAACACGCTGCTGGCGATTTCCTTCGCGTCCGTCGCGCTGGTCGTCACCTGGGGCATCGTGCAATGGATTCCGCTTTGGGCGGACCAGATGGCCGGCAGCCGGCAGCCCGCCGTCAAAGCCTGGACCCAGTTTTACCAATCCTTCGGCGCGGCCCTGGGATGCGTGCTGGCGGCCATTCTCGGCGGAATCCTGGGGCGGCGTCCCACCTACTTCCTTCTCTGCGCGGCATCGCTGGCCGCCACCCAGATCCTCTTTCGGACGATCCACGAAGTCGGCGCGGGATTCTTCGTCGCAGTGTTCGTCGTCGGCGCCTGCACGGCGTCATTTTACGGCTGGCTTCCGCTGTATCTGCCCGAAATCTTTCCCACCCGCGCCCGGGCGACGGGTCAAGGGCTGGCGTTCAACTTCGGGCGCATCCTCGCCGCCGTCGGCGCCTGGCAGATGCCGGCCCTGATGGCGTTCTTCGACAAGAGCTACCCGAGGGCGGGAGAGACGATTGTGCTCATCTATGTCGCCGGGATGATTCTCATCTGGTTCGCCCCCGAGACGAAGGACAAGCCGCTGCCCGGGTGACAAAAGTTTTTCGTCTCCCGGCCGAATTACCCGTTGACTTGGGAGGATGGGTTTCATACTTTCCGTGTCCCCGCTTGCGGGGGCGTAGCTCAATTGGTTAGAGCGCTGCCCTGTCACGGCAGAGGTTACGGGTTCGAGCCCCGCCGCTCCCGCCACTTTTCCTGGCGAATCCTCCCGGTAAGAGGCGTGCAACAAAGATGTGCAACATTCTCCCGGCAGCCTCCGCTCACCATTCCATCGGATGGAACTGAAACCTTGCCGGAGCCTCTCCCGACTCGTCGATCCGGAGCGTCAGATAACCTCCGTCCCGCAGCAGCTGTGAACCCGCTGGCGACGGACACAGCAGCGGCTTGAACGGCGTCCAGCAACGCCCCTGGCGAAGCGCGCGGCTCAACCGGCGCGGCGTGTGCCCCATGAAATGCAGCTCAGGCATGCCGCGAAGCAGGCGGCTCAGTTCAAAGACAAGCCCCGTGTGCAGATGCCCGATCACCGTCCGCTCGATCCGGGACGCGCGCATCCGGATCGCCTCGCGCTCCCACAGGAACGGCAGCGCGCTCGGATCGTGACAGAACAGAATGACCCGCTGCCCGGGCTTCAATTCGACAAAGGCTGACTCGATTTCGCGCAGATGCTCCCGGTGCCGCATCCACCAGGCCGCCCGATCCTCCGCGGGCGCCTCGGTCTCAAAAACCGGCATGGCCGCAATGGTCGAGGCGACTCCCATCAAAACCGTCCGCCCCACCTCCAGGCGCCAGAAGGGCTGGATTCCCAGCCTGCCCATCGCATGCTCCAGGCTCGCCAGCCGCAATCCGCCGCGTCCGGACATCATCATCAACTTGCCGATCTCGTGATCGCCCATGACGGGGTGAAACCGGTCGCCAAAGGCGTCTCGCAACCGCCGGAGGCAAAGCTCCGCGCTTTCAAATGAAGCAGGATCAGAAAGCCCGACGCCCATGCTGTCGCAGGAATAATCGCCGTTGGCCACCACCACGCCGGCGCCGGCGTTGCGCTCGATGAAACGATCCAGAAGGTAATTATGCGCGAACGGATCGCGCTGCCAGATCCAGTGCCGGAACTGCCGGTAGAGAAACCGGCGCAGTGGATTCTCGATGCCGAAATAAGGGTAGCCATGGCGCTCGCGCTCCGCCGGACCGGCGAAATGCACGTCGCTGATGATGGCGACTTCGGTCATGCGATCCGCCGTTCCTGCTCACGAACATGACGGCTGAGTTCCACCGTCAGGTCGAACCGGAGCAACGGCGTAATCAGGTAAACGCCGGGGAACCAGCGGAGAATCTCGTCACACAGCTCGCGCGCCACGGCCAGGCCCGCCGCGTTTCCCTCGGCGCCCTCCCTGCCCCGCATCCGTTCGCGGACGGAATCCGGGATGCTGATCCCCGGCACCTCGTTGTGCAGGAACTCGGTGTTGCGCGCATTGAGCAGCGGCATCACGCCGGCCAGGACAGGCAGCCCGAGATGTTTCGTCTTCTCGAACGTCAGCCGCGCGAGCGACGGATCAAAAATCGGCTGCGTCATGACAAAGTGCGCGCCGGCCCGGGCCTTGTCCTCCAGCTTGCGCACCTGGGAATCGATGTTCCTCGCGTTGGGATTGAACGCGCAGCCGATGATGAACCGCCCTTTCGCCTTCAGGTCGCGGCCGTTTGCCGCAAAGCCGTCGTTCAACTGCTTGATCGTCCGGATCAAGCCGATCGAGTTCACATCGTAAACGCTCGACGCGGCGGGATGATCCCCAATCTTCGCCGGGTCGCCCGTGAGCGCGAGCACATGATGGATGCCGAGCGCGTTCAAGCCCATCAGCTCTGATTGAAGCCCGAGCAGGTTTTTGTCGCGGCACGCGAGGTGAATGACCGGCTCCAGGCCAGTACGTTCCTTGACCAGAAAACCGGCGGCAAGATTGGACACGCGCAGGATCGCCAGCGAATTGTCCGCCAGCGTCACAAAGTCCGTGCCCGCCTCCTTCAACGCGCGCGCGCCGTCAACCAGCTTGTCGAGACTCAAGCTCTTCGGAGGGTCCAGCTCCGTGACGATCAGCTTTCGCCGGCGCAAAACATCCAGCAACGACGCGGCCGGCGGCGGCGTCTCCCGCCCTTGCGATCCGATCCCGGGCGCGGACATTTCATGAATCACCACGCTCGCGCGCTTGGCCCTGACCGGTTTCACGCCGGGCAACACTCGCGCCATCGCGGCAATCGTCTCCGGCGTGGTGCCGCAACAGCCGCCGATCAGCCGCGCTCCCTGCGCGACGAGCTTCGGCAAAAAGTCTGCGAAGTATTGCGGCGTGGGATGGTAGATGTAGCGGCCTTCAAAGTAGAGGGGCCGGCCTGCGTTGGGATACACGCTGACCAGGTCACCTTCATTGACATTCAATTCCTGGAGAAGTTTTTCGGCGATGGTCGGTCCGAAGTGACAGTTGAGCCCCGTGACATCCGCGCCGGCCTCGCGCAGCCGACGAAACGCCTCGTTGATGCGCACGCCGTCCGCCGTATGTCCGTCATCGCCGAAGCTCAATGATGCCAGAATCGGAACGCCGCCAGCATCCCTGGCGGCCTTGACGGCGACGACCAGATCGTCAAGGCGCGGGAACGTCTCCAGCAGCAGCGCATCGACCCGGCCTTCGACCAGCGCCGCGCATTGCTCGCGGTAGAATTCCGCGCGCGTTGGTTCATCGAGGGTCACGGAGGGATCGGAAGTCAGCGGCCCCACGGAGCCCGCGACGAAGGCGCCGCGCGGTTTCGCCGCCGCGACCGCCAGCTCCGCCCCGCAGCGATTGATCTCCACCAGCCGGTCCGCCAGATTGAATTTCTCGAGCTTCAGCCGGCTCGCTCCAAACGTATTCGTCTCGATCAGCCGCGCGCCGGCATCGAGATACTCGCAGTGAATCTGGTGAACGACCTCGGGCCGGGAAAGGTTCAGGGCGTCGTAGCACGCGTTCAAGGGCTGGCCGCGTTGATGGAGCAACGTGCCCAGGGCGCCATCACCCAGAACAACTTCACCGCGGAGAAGATCAAGAAAGCCGGCCATGCAAAGCGCGAATACTTCCCCGGAGTTTGCTGACGAATGACCGCCTGGCAAAGCCCATTCTCGCGGCCGTGGGAGACAAATTCCGCCCCTGTGAACAACCCCCGCGTTTCTCCGCTTGCAGCCGTCAATCGTGATTTCTATGTTCGCTCCATGAAACGGAACGCCCTCTTCGCCGCCGCCGTCGCCGCCGCGCTCTTGTCCGCCAGCACCCTGCCGGCCCAGGAATCCCCCGCCGCCATCGCCGCGGAACGCGAGGAAATGGCGACGAACTACAAGAACATGAGGGCGCACATGGAACAGCTCGAGGAGGCGCTGCAAGCCCAGCAAAAACGCATCGCCACGCTGGTGGAGGAAACTCATGCCCTGCGCGAGCAGCTCGACAAACTTCGCGCCAAGGGCGAAAGCACCGCCACCCAGGACAGCATCAAACAGCTCGCTGAAAAAATTGAGGAAGTCGACAAGAAGCGCCTCGCCGACAATGAACTCATCACGAAAAAGCTCGGCAACCTTGGCAAGGAACTGTCGACGACGCTCGCACCCAAGATCACCGCTCCGCCACCGCAGGCAAAGAATGACAAGCCCCAGGCTCCCGCAGCGAATGAGCCGCCGGAGAAAAGCTTCGCCTACCAGATCAAGGATGGCGACACGCTCTCCCGGATCGTGACCGACCTGCGCGCGCAGGGCTGGAAGATCAGCCAAA
>JBDHQG010000099.1:0-9672 GCA_039806925.1 Limisphaerales bacterium | reverse complement strand
CGAGATCGTCGCCGAAAATGCTGACGACCACCGGCGCGGTTTCGCCGCTCAGGGTTTCACCGATGCGATCCCCGAGAAAGGTGAGCACCTCGAACTGGATGCCGGGGAAGCCCTCGAGAATTTCCCGGATCTCGCCGGCCATCTTCGCCTCCTCGGCCGCAGCGATGGGCTTGAGGTCCACATGGAATTCGCAGCGGTGCGGACCCCACGGATCCTCGCCCAGCTCGGCGCGACCGGCCTGCTGCTCGACGGTCGCGATGTGCGGATGAGCCAGAAGCGCGGTCGAGATGTTCTTCCCGATGCGCAGCATCTCGGGCAGCGAGGTGCCGGGCGCGGTGTTGATCCCGAGGACGAAATGACCTTCGCGGAACTCCGGCAGAAATCCCGCCCCGAAGAAAGGCAGTTGCGTGATGGCCCCGGCGCAGGCGATTAGCACCACGGTGATCACCGCGCGCGGCCAGGCGGACACCACGCCGAGGACGCGGCGGTAGATCACCTTCAGCCAGCGTTGCAGGCGCGGCTCGCCGGTGTCGCGCACCCCGCGCGCGAAAAACAGCAGCGACAGCGCGGGCGTGAGCGTGAGCGCGACGGCCAGCGACGCCATGATGGCGAGGATGTAACTCAGCGCGAGCGGCGCGAAGAAGCTGCCCTGCAATCCGGTCAGCGTGAGCACCGGCAGGAAGACCAGCGCGACGATGAAGGTCGCATAGACGACGGCGGTGCGGACTTCGAGCGAGGCGTCGAGCACAACGCGGAAGGCCGGGCGCGGCGCGGCAAGCAGCTGGTTTTCCTTCAGCCGCCGGAAAATGTTTTCCACGTCGATGATGGCGTCGTCCACCACCTCGCCGATGGCGATGGCGAGTCCGCCCAGCGTGATGGTGTTCAACGTCACGCCGAACTTGTCGAGCAGCACGATGGCGGAGAGCAGCGAGAGCGGGATGGCCGTGACGGAGATGAACGCGGTGCGAAAGTGGCCGAGGAACAGGAACAGCACGACCGCCACGAGCACACCGCCGAGCAGGAGCGAGTGCTGAATGTTTTTCAGCGCGACTTCAATGAAGGTCGCCGGCCGGTGCAGTCGCGGATAAAGGCGGATGCCCTGCTTCGCGAAGACGGGCTTCATCTCGTCGAGCGCGGCTTCGAGGTCGCGGGTGACTTCGAGCGTGTTCGCGCCGTACTGGCTGGACATGGTGAGCAGCACGCCGGGCTCGCCCATGATGAGCGTGTCGCCGTACTTCGGCTCCGCGCCTTCCTTCACCGTCGCGACGTCCTTCAAGCGCACCGGCGTGCCGTTCGTCGCGGCTCCGATGATCACGACCTGCCCGAGCAGTTCCGGCGTGAGCGACTGGCCTTCGGTCTGGAGGGTGACGCGCTGGTTCTCCGTCTCGATGAAGCCCGCACCCATCACGCCGGTCGAGATGCGTGCGGCGTTGAGCACGTCGGTCAACGAAAGGTCGTAGGCGATGAGACGCTCGGGCTTCACCTGCACTTGAAGCTGCCGCACCTCGCCGCCGAACGAGCTGCACTTCGCCACGCCGGGCACGGCCAGCAGGCGCGGCTTGATCGTCCAGTCCGCGAACGTGCGGAGCTGCATCGGCGTCAGGTTCGTGGCGACAAGGCCGATCTTGAGCAAGTCCATCGTCGAGGACGTGAGTGGCGTCATCTTCGGCGTCTTCACGCCGAGCGGCAGGCGTCCGCCGAGTTCGCCGAGCTTCTCCGCGAGCATCTGTCGCGCGAGGAAGACGTCAGTGCCTTCCTTGAAAACGACGGTGATGATTGAGAGCCCTTGAATCGATTCGGAGCGGATGGATTCCTGATCGCCGAGTCCGTTCACCGCCGTTTCAACCGGGCGCGTGACGAGCTGCTCGACCTGTTCGGGCGAAAGGCCGGGTGACTCGGTCTGAATGACGACCTGCGGCTGGACGAAGTTCGGGAAGACGTCGAGCTTCGCGTGGTCCGCGACGTACAGCCCATAGCCGAGCAGCAGGCAGAACAGCGCGGTGACGACGCCCTTGAAGCGCAGACTGAAGGTGACGATGGCGTTCAGCATGGCGGGGCGAAAGTTGAATGGTGACGGACGGTGCGACTCATTCCTCCTCGCCCCCTTCGCCCTTCAATTCCTCGGAAAGTATTTGCTGCGCACCGACGGTGACGACTTTGTCGCCGGGCTTGAAGCCTTCATCAGTGAACCAGCCCTTCGCGGCAGGATGATGCAGCTCCACTTCCTTGCGCAGGAAAAGCTCTTCCGTCGTCTGCACGTACACGAACGCCTCGCCCTCGTGGCGCACGATGGCGGCGCGAGGAATGATCACGCCCTGCTCCGGTTGGCCGGGCAGCACCAGCCATCCCGTGACGGCTGTGGCGGGCGCGAGCGAACTTCCCTTCACGAGACACAGGAAACCCTGTCCCTGAGTCTGGGGATCGGCGCTCGGTGCCGGCCCGATCCACTGTGCTTCCACGGGAGATTCCGGTGAGTTCAAAGACGCGATGCGCGCGCCCGTCGGTGGTTCCTTCGGCGCTTCGCCAAGCGGCACGTCGAGCCGGACGAGCGCCGCTTCCTGCATCGCGAGCATGGCGACCAGCGCGGGCAAATCCTGCTGGCCGGTGATGGCCCTGCCCCAGCCGGTGACGAGCTTGAGGTGGGCGGCGTCCGCCGCGATTTGATCGCGCTGCACCGCGGCTGCTGCGGCTTCGAGCAGACGGGCGGAGGTGTTCTGGTCCTTTGCGAGAACCTGGAGCCGTTCGAGCTCCTTGCGGGAGGCGTCGAGCATCGTGCGGGCGGTGGCGATTTCGGAAATCACGGCGGCGAGCGGCGCGGGATCGAGCACGCGGCCGGTGACGTTGATCCCGGGCGGAAGCGTCGCGGCTTCGAGCGCGGCGAGCTGGAGGCCGGCCTTCTCCTGCGCCTCCTTGTCGAGCTTTACGAAGGTCTGGTCGTTCGTGTGGAGCACGCGGGATTCCTCCTTGTGCTCCTCCTCCGCCTTCTCCCCGTGCTCACCGTGCTTCAGCACGGTCCAGGTGGCGGCGGCACCGAGCGCAAGGCCGGCGAGGATTCCAAAAATAATCTTGGTCATGGTTGTTTCGGAGTGCCTGAAAATTCACGGCCGTGCTCGATGCCCTTGAGCGCGCTGAACGGTCGTTGCAGGGCATCTTCAAGCTGGCCGACGGCCTGCACGGCGCGGAGATGGGAATCGAACCGGGCGAGATCATTGGCGGCCAGCTCGGCCTCGGCGCTGAGAACGTCCAGCGGCTCCGTCGCGCCGGCCTTCGCCTGGGCCCGGACGGATTCCGCCTGCTGACGAAGCGCCGTGTCGAGCGGGGCCAGGCTGGCGAGCTGTTCCTGCGCGGCGTTCCACGCGGCCAGCGCGCGATCAATCTCGGCGATGGCCTTCGCCTGAACGGCGGTGAAGCGCGCCGCGAATTCCGTGCGCCTGGCCTGAGCCTCGGCGATTGGTCCCTGGTTGCGGTTGAGCAATGGGATCTCCGAGCTGATGCCGATGTTCCACTTGTTCTCGCCCTGATCGTATTGATAGCCCGTGCCGACGTGGACATCGGGATACTGCTTTGCGACTTCAAGCTGCAACGTCGCTTCGGCCGCCGCGTAATCGGCGAGCGCCGCGAGAACATCGGCGCGGCCAAGCAGCGCCGCGCGACGGGCCTCGGTGGAGGTGATGTCAGTCGTCGCGGGAAGCTGGAGCGGGAAGCCGAATTGCACGCCGGTCAGCGCCGCCGTCGGAATGCCGATGGCTTCGGCGACACGCGCACGGGCCTCGGCGGCGGCGCTCTGCGCGGCCCCGGCCTCGACGCGCGCCTTGGCGAGGGCGATTCGAGCGGGCGATGCTTCAAGGCGGGTGGCGGCCCCGGCGCGAATCCTGGATTCAAACCGCTCGACGATTTTCTCCTGCACGGCTGCCTGTGTCGCGAGCAACTGTTCCCGGTTTTGGGCGGCGGAGAATTCCAGCAACGCGGCGCGAAGCTGGCTGCGTACCTGCCAGGCCGTGACGCCGATGCGCAGGCGGGCGGCGGCGGAAAGGCTTTGCGCATGCGCGATGCGCTTGTCGCGCTTGCCGGCGGTTTCGATTGGCCAGTCGAGGTTGAGGTTGCCGATCCACGGCGTGATGCCGGAGGCGGCGTTGAAGTTGTATTCGGGGCCGGCGCTGATCGTGGGGTTGGGCCGCGCCGCCGCCGTGGTTTCACCGGCGCGGGTGGAGGCCCACTCCGCCCGCGCGACGTCGAGACTCGGATGCCAGTAAAGCGCCGCGAGCGTGAGCTGATTGAAATTCCAAGCCGGCATCGGCCAGACCGTCACCGGGCCGAGGTTGGTTTCGACGAAGGCGCGCAGTCCGGGCGTCGCCAGCGAGCGAGCTTCGAGCGCGGCGGCGGATTGCGATGCGTCTAGTGGCTGCCGCTCGTAATGAGCGCAACCGGTCATCCACAACGGCAAGGCCATCGAGGCCAAAAGCAAGGCGAGTCGCACCGGCAAAGCATACGGGAGCGACGACTCCAGAACCTGAACTGAACATTACAGCTTTTTAAGCTTCGAGCGTGGATTCGGGATCGCGGAGGAGCGGTCGCCTGTTGTAAGGATGAAGCGTGCGCGTGCTCGTCGTTGAAGACCAGAAGAAGACCGCCTCGTTCATCCGCAGGGCGCTGCTCGCGGAAGGCTTTGCGGTGGATGTCGCCGAGGATGGCGAGACGGCACTGGTGCTGGCGGGTGAGACGCCCTTCGATGCCATCGTGCTCGACATCATGCTGCCCGGACGCGACGGGCTGAGCGTGTTGCGGCTGCTGCGGGAACGGCGGATTGCCACGCCGGTGCTCCTGCTGTCCGCTCGGGGCGAGGTGAATGAACGTGTCACGGGATTGAACGCCGGCGCGGACGATTACCTGCCCAAGCCGTTCGCCCTGGATGAGCTCCTGGCCCGGGTGCGCGCGCTCGGCCGTCGGGGGACGGAACAGGCGGCGTCCATATTGCGCGTCGCCGATTTGACGCTGGACACCGTGAGCCGCACGGCGCGGCGGGCGGGAACTTTGATCGAGCTGTCGGCGCGGGAATTCCGGCTGCTGGAGCTGCTCATGCGGACTCCGGGCCGCGTGTGCAGCCGCATGATGATCCTGGAGAAGGTGTGGGATTACAGCTTCGATCCGGGGACCAATGTCATCGAGGTTTACGTCTCGCGGCTGCGCGACAAGCTGGATGCGGGGCATTCGCAAAAGCTGCTGCACACGCTCCGGGGCGTCGGTTACGTGCTGAAGGAGGCGGAATGACCATCCGCACGCGGCTCACGCTCTGGTATTCCGGGATGTTGCTGGTGTCGCTGCTCTTGATGGGCGGCGTGCTCCATTACGAGCTGGTGTATGAAAACGGGCCGGACCTCCCGGCGCAGGATCGCGAGCCAATCCAGGAACAGGTCGCGGAGATTCTCATTTTCTACGGCGTGCCGACGCTTCTCCTCGTGCTGGGCGGCGGCTGGATTCTGATGCGGAGGACGCTCGCGCCCGTCATCGCGCTGACCGAGGCGGTCGAGCGTGTTCACTCGGAGAATCTTCGCGAACGATTGCCGCGGCCCGGCAATGGCGACGAACTGGATCGTTTGACGGGCGTGTTCAACGACATGCTGGCCCGGCTGGAGGATTCGTTTCAGCGGATCCGGCAGTTCACGCTCCATGCCTCACATGAGCTGAAGACACCGTTGACGATTCTTCGGGGTGAAATCGAGATGCTACAGCGGGATGCCGGGACCACTCTGAACCAGCATGAAGCCCTGGCCGGCATGTTGGATGAGATTCAGCGCCTGGCCCGGATCGTGGATGACCTGACGCTGTTGACCAAGGCGGGAGCGGGCCAGCTTTCGCTGGCGCGCGAACCGGTGCGTCTCGACGAGCTGGTGCAGGAAACCTGCGAAGACATGCAGACCCTGGCCGCAGCCCAGCGGATCACGGTGAAACTTCTGACCTGTGATCACGCGACCGTCCTGGGTGACAGGCATCGCCTGCGGCAGCTGTTGCTGAACCTGGCGGACAACGCGGTGAAGCACAACCGGCCTGATGGGCGCATCACAATCGCGCTGCGCGGGACGGGCGACCATCTCATGGTGGAGGTGGCGAACACCGGTTCCGGGGTCCAGCCGGACCAGTTGCCGCTGGTGTTCGATCCGTTCTTCCGCGGAACAGAGGCCCAGCGGGCGAAACGTGACGGCTCCGGTCTGGGCCTGAGCATTGCGAACTGGATTGCGCAGGCGCACGGCGGGGGCATCCAGATTGAATCCGATCCTGGAACGGTGACGACGGTCCTGGTGCGACTGCCAAGCGCCGGCGCGGACAAAGCACACGGTAAGAGCGGCCGGCCAGCATGAGATCCGCACTCTGTTGAGGATGGACGGGGTCGTTGATGAACTATTGTTGCAGTGAGTCGATTGGAGATCGCACACTGCACCCATCATGGCTGAGTTCCTGCACGACGGCATTGGTTTCCACTATCGCGAGGAAGGCGATGGCATTCCGTTCTTCTTCCAGCACGGACTGGGCGCGGACCTGACGCAGCCGTTCAGCTTATGCCGTCCACCGGTGGGCATCCGGCTGATTGCCTTCGATGCGCGCGCGCACGGCAAGACCGCGCCCGTCGGTCCCGAGGAGAAGATCGCGCTGGGAACGTTTGCGGACGATCTCGGCGCGTTGATGGATCATCTCGGCATTCGCGAGGCGGTGGTGGGCGGCATTTCGATGGGCGCCGCCATCACCTTGAACTTCGCGCTCCGCCACCCGCATCGCGTGCTCGGCCTCGTGCAATCGCGCCCCGCGTGGCTCGATGCGCCGAACCCGTGGAACGTCACGATGTTTTCGCTGGTGACCGATCTGGTTCGTCGCCACGGGCGCATCGAGGGGAAGCAGCGCTTCCTGGAGACGCCGGAATACGCCGAGACGCTCGCGAAGTGGCCCGACGTCGCCAACTCGCTCGCCGGCCAGTTCGACAATCCGGTCGTGGATGAAACCGCCTTCAAGTTCGAGCGCATCATCCGCGACGCGCCCTGCCAGGATCGCCTCGACTGGATGAAGATCCAGGTGCCGACGTTGATTCTGGCGAACCGGTTCGATCCCATACATCCCTACGAATACGCCGCGGAGATGCAGCGGTTGATTCCGGCGTCGGAGTTTCAGGAGATCACCGCGAAGGCCGTGAGCGTGGACCAGCACAACGCGGACGTTCAGCGGGCGCTGGACGGCTTCCTGCGCCGGCATTTTGTGGAGCGCTAGGGAAGCGCCGATTGAACCACGAATGGACACGAACCAACACGAATGAGGCGGCGTGAAGCCTTGATTTCATTGGTGTTCATTGGTGTGCATTCGTGGTTGAAGGAATTGTTCGGCGTTTCCCTAAACCGTCGAAGGCGGAAGTAATGCGTTTTTAAGGGAAGGCCTCTTCAATGTTTCAGCGGCGGCGTGGGTGGTCATGCCTTTCTCGCGGAGCGAGACTTTGAAAGTAGCCGTGGACTTCAGTCCACGGTTTGGGGAACAAAGAGGGTCTTTCGTCGCGGAGCGACGGTTGAACGGAAACTCTGGAGTTGTTGAACCGCCGAACATATCGATGAACGAAACAAAAAGGGGCAGGTTTTCGCCTGCCCCTCTGAGTTTCGCAAGATCCGTCAAACGCCTACTGGTTCAAGCGCACGCGATAGAAGCGTTCACCGCCGGTTTCGGCGTCTTCAATCGTCAAGATGCCATTGAGGTTCGGCGCGATGGCGATGGTCTGCCACGTCTTCAGGTCGGAGGACGCTTCCACCTCGTAGTTCGCGCCCGGAATGCCGCCGTTGACGCGCAGCATGACGTGCGTCGAGGAGAGCCGGCCCGCCCATTCCAACGCCACGGGCAATGCGGCTGTGCCGGCGACCACGATGGTCTGGCTGACCGGCGCGATGTCGATGAAGCAGATCTTGTTGTTTCTCGATCCCGTCCCGTTGCTGACAGTGAGGCGTCCGTCGGTCACGGTCACAGTCCGGGTGCCCGAGAGCCAGCGGGTCGAGCTGTTCGGCGTGCCGGAGACGGTCAATATCCCCTCGACGTTGATCCGGAAGACGCTGTCATAAGCGGTTGCATCGCCTGCCACCACGAACACCGAGTAAGTGCCGTTCGGCACCGCGATCTGCCAGGTGCGGCTACCGCCATTCTGCATGTGGTTCAGCGTGTCGTAACGCTGGTCGGGCGAGCGCGAGGAGTTTCGATCCCTTGTGTTGCTCGTGTTGCTGGAACTCCAGCCGTAGCTGTACCCGTTGCCGCGATTTCCAAAACTCGCACCGGTGTCGGCGAGATAGCCGGAGGGAACGGCGGCAGACGCAGGCTGGAAGTTGATGCGACTGGTCGGCGGCGCCGGCGTCGTCGCCGAGGCGACCGTCGAGTAACCCGAGCTGCCGTAGCTGTTGGTCGCGCTGACGCGGTAGTAGTACGTCGTTGCCGCATTCAGGCCGGTGTTCGAGTAGTTCGTGGTTCCGGACGCGACGGTCGCGATCTGGCTGAACGCCGAACCATCGGTCGAGCGTTCGATCCGGAATCCGGTGCCGTTCGCGGAACCCGCGCGCCAGGCCAGGTTGATCTGGCTGCTCGACGCCGCGGTTGCCGTCAGGTTGAGCGGCACGGATGGCACGGCGCCGACGGTGATGCCGGCCGAGGTGGATGTCACGGACCCGGCCGCATACACCGCCCGGGCGGAGAGCGAGTAGGTGCCCGCGCCGACGTTCGACCAGGTGAACGCATAGGGCGGAGTCGTGTCCGAGCCAATCACCGTGCCGCCATTCAAGAACTCGACCGCGGTGATCGTATTGCCATTGGCCGTCACGGAAGCGGCAAGTGAGATCGAGGCCGGTGCCGTGTAGGAACTGCCGCCGGCGGGTGCGGTGAGGGCGATGGCTGGCGGGGTGACGGGCGTTGTGATCTGCACGCCGCTGAAGCTCGCCGTGCTGATGAGCGAGTTGTTGTGCGCGGTGACGGCGAGGCCAACGTATGCCGTGCTGGCGAGGGCATTCGTCTCCACACCAATCAACGTCCATGTCGCGCCATCGGCTGAAGCGTATCCCTCGAAACGGTTGCCGAGACGCACCAGCCGCACCCAGTACGGTGCCACGACGGCGGGTCCGGCGGTATGCGTGCTGACACCGTCTGTCGCCACACGCCGCTGGAAGGCGGTGCCGTTGCCCGGCGTGACGACGGTCATCACATGGCGCGATCCTGCGGTGAGCGATTCGCGGAACATCACGCCCGCCTTTGCCCACGGATCAGTGTTCCCCACGCTCAGGACGCGGGCGATGATTTCGCCGTTGCCGGACCACGGTTGATAAACGAAGTGCAAGGCGTCGGCATTGTTCCAGATGTCCGCGCCGGAACCGGCGACCGTGAACGTGCCTGCCGAGTGCGTCGCGCTTCCGGCAATCCCGACGCTGCCGATGCCCTGTTGCTGCCAGGGAGCTGGAAGCGCCGTGTTCGGAGTCACGGTCAATGTGCCGTTCACATGCGCGATGCTGTAATTCGCATCAGCAGCGCCGCTGGCGGTGATGGGATACGCGCCTTCCGGGCTGTTGACGTCCGCGCTGGTGACGAGGGTGACCGGTGTATCGAGGATCGCCGCCGTGTCGCCGTTCACGAAACCGGTGTAGCTGGCGGTCAACGCCGGATTCGCCGCGC
>JBDHQG010000098.1:0-9701 GCA_039806925.1 Limisphaerales bacterium | reverse complement strand
CCTCCGGCGAAGTAAAAGTTCAAATCCCCTCTCCGCAGGTTGACGCGGGCCGCCCGCGCGCGAGAATCGCGGCATGAACTCCCGAACATGGCTGGTCGCTTGCGTCGCGCTGCTGGCCGCCGGATCTGAACTGCGCGCGGCCAGCGCTGGCTTGGAGACGCGTCTTTCGCGAACGAATCTGCTCGTCTTTCGCAACGCCTCGGGAAAGATCTCGCCTGTCACCACCGCCGCCGACTGGGCAAAACGCCGCGCGGAAATTCTGCAAGGCATGCAGCGTGTGATGGGGCCACTGCCCGGCCCGGAGAAACGTTGCCCGCTCGACCCTCAAATCATCGAAGAAGTGGATTGCGGCAATTACGTCCGGCGCTCGATCACCTATGCGGCGGAACCCGGCGGTCGCGTTCCCGCGTATCTGCTCATCCCGAAACGCGCGCTGAACGGCACGGAAAAATTTCCCGCCGTTCTCGCCCTGCACCAGACGCATCCCGCCGGGCAGAAAGTCGTCGTTGGGCTCGGCGACAGTCCGAATGACGAATACGGCGTCGCGCTGGCCAGGCGCGGCTTCGTCGTCCTCGCCCCGCCTTACACCATGCTCGCGAATTACTGGCCCGACCTCAAAGCGCTCGGCTACGCCAGCGGCACGATGAAGTCGATCTGGGACAACATGCGCGGGCTCGATTACCTCTCCACGCTGCCGTTCGTGAAGACGAACGGCTTCGGCGCAATCGGCCATTCGCTTGGCGGACACAACGGCGTCTTCACCGCCGCCTTCGACGAACGCATCCAGGTCGTGGTGTCGAGCTGCGGGCTCGATGCGTTCCTCGATTACTACGGCGGCGATCCCAAGGTCTGGCGGCCGGAACGCGGCTGGTGTCAGCAACGCTACATGCCGCGTCTGACGAATTACGTGAGCAGACTGGAAACCATCCCGTTCGATTTCCATGAATTGATCGGGGCGATTGCGCCGCGAACGTGCTTCATCAGCGCCCCGCTCGGCGACACGAACTTCAGGTGGCGCAGCGTTGACGCCATCGCGGATGCCGCCCGTCCGATCTACGCGCTGCTCGGCGCGCCGCATGGATTGCAGATTGAGCACCCGGACTGCGGGCATTTGTTCCCCGCCGGGATGCGCGAGAAAGCCTGCCGGCTGCTTGAAGAAAAACTCCGCTGACGCTCAGCGATAGAACGAGAAACCGATCCGCCACGAGTCGCCACGTTCGTTGTAGAGCAGCAGGCTCTCGCCGTAGCCGTTGAAGTATTGCGCGTGGAGATACAGGCTGAAGCTGCCGGAGAGCAGCTTCATCATCGGGTAGGTCAGGTCGAGCTGGATGCTGCCGCGATTCCGGTCATCGCCCATGCGGCCGGTCGCCGAAAGCTGCACTCCCTTTGCCCAGCCGACCACCGCGCGCAGATCGACGTAGCCGCGATAGTCCTTGAGATCCCGGTTGTCATCCAGGTCGATCACATACACCCAGGCGCGGGGCGAGAGGCTCAGTTGCAAACTGTCCGGCCTGCCGAGCGTCAGCGTGGGACGGAGGTACGCGATGTTCAGGCTGCGCGAATCCACGCCGCCCTTGCCGTTGGATTCGTGCTGCGCGCCCGCCTGCAGATCGAGCCGGAACCAGTCGGAGGAACCGCCGCCCAGCGCGCGGTCCCAGAGATACAACATTTCCGGCCGGTAACTGCTGTCGAAGAACGGCGCCGATTCTCCATTCCAATCCCAGAGCGAGGTCTGGGAATAGGCGAAGTGAAACCCCTTCAACATCGGCGCGCGTTCGGCCAGGCGGCTGTTCGCGTTGACCAGCTGGTATTTGAAGCTGACCTGAAATTTCGCGTTCGGAGATTCCGTGCTGGCGATGAAATAGAAGGGCTCGTGACCGGAGATGTGCTGCTTGAAGAACGCGCCGGAATCGAACGCCTCGTCCTTCAAGACCGCCTCCTTGAAGAAGCGGACGAACGCGCCCTCCCCCGGCTTCGTCGGTTCCTGCGCGGCGACATTGCGCGGCGCGATTTCGAGGAACACGGGATTCAGCCCGGCCGGCTCCGTCAGCTCCAGCATGACACGGCCCGCCGGCAAATTCGGCAGCGGCGCGGCGTAGCTCCGCCGGACGAAGCGCCCGGCGGGAATGCGCGCCTCCGCGGGTTCACCCGATGAAATGAGGTTCAACTCCACCGTCGAATCGACCGGGCCGCCGGCAAACCTGCCGCGCAACGTTTCCGGAAAAGTGTGGATCAACTCCGTCGGCGAATCATTCAGGAAAGTCAGCGTCACTTCGAGTCGCGACCCGGATTCCACCGGGCCGGCCGGGGCGTTCAATGTCCGGACCATTCCCGGCCCGGACTGCGCCACGGCGGCATCGCGCCACGGCAGCATTACGAACAATGCGAGATGAAACACGCCGGCCAGGCGACGGAGGGTTCGAGAAAAACGAAGGGCGCTCATAAATTCCATTGCCGGGTTACGCGGTTCGCTCCCCGAACTCAAGCGGTTCGTTCGGAAACTTTCGCGCGACAAAAAGAAAACCCGCCGGCCAAGAACAGCCGGCGGGCGGGAGCGATGCGCAGGAAATGTTTCAGCGGCAATGCCGGCGGTGATGATGACCGAACCCAACATTCACGCTCACGAATGGCGGCGGGCAGAACCGCGGCGCAGGCACGCACACCGGCGGCGCATAGGCGACGACCGGAGCCGGGGCGTAGTAAACCACCGGAGCCGGCGCCACCACGACTGGCGGCGGAGGCGGAGCGTAGGCAACGACGGCTGGTGTCGAGACGTATACCGGCGCCGGTTGCACCGCGTGGGCGATCACATGCGCCGCGGCGACACCGGTGAGAATTTTACCGACCGTGGCCCACTCGCGATCCCCGGCGGAAGCATTCGGAATGCTGGCCGCCGCCAGGGCGGCGAGGCTGAAAATTGCTATCGAGTTTTTCATAATTTTATCATTCACTTCGACCGTCGCAGCGTTGGACCAGCGCCTCGCCGGGTTTATTCAGAGGCGGCTTATCCACAGCATTAACAAGACTTTAGGCATGGCCAAAGAACCACACCAAGCTTCGGAGTCTCCCCGCCCCAGGCGGCGCCTGCCGCGTTCCTTCAAGGAGCTCACTCCGGCCAACCATTTCAATCCGCGGACGTTTTTTTACGAGATGGTTTGGAAGGCATTGCTGACCCGGCGCACCGGCGCGCACCAGCGCCCCGTCTTCCCCCGGCTCACGCGCGGGCACGTCGCCATCACCTGGATCGGGCACGCATCGTTTCTCATCCAGTTCAGCGACCTGAACGTCCTCGTCGATCCCAACTTTGCCAACTGGCTCTTCCTCCTCAAACGCGTGAAGCGCGCCGGGCTGCGCATCCGGGATCTTCCCCCGATCGATCTCGTGCTGCTCACGCACGCGCACTTCGATCACTTCCACAAACCCTCGCTGCGCAAACTCCCGTCGCCCAAACTCGGCATCATGCCGTGGGGAGTCGGCGAGCTGGCAAAAGACCTCGGCTTCGGCCGCATCATCGAGCTGCAGAAGTGGGAGAGCTTCACGCATGACGACTGGACGGTCACGCTGACCCCAAGCAAACACTGGGGCGCGCGCACCCTGCGCGATGAACACCGCGGCTACGGCGGGTTCGTGCTCGAACATCAGGGCCGGAGCATCTACCACGCAGGAGACAGCGCGTATTACGATGGCTTCAAGGAAATCGGCGGGCGCCTGAAGCCGGAGATCGCGCTGCTGCCAATCGGCGCGTACTTTCCGGACACGTTCCGCCACGTTCACATGGGCCCCGACGAAGCACTGAAGGTCTTCCTCGACGTGGGCGCAAAATGGTTTGTGCCGATGCACTACGGCAGCTTCAAGCTGTCCTTCGAGCCGATGGACGAACCGCCGCGCTGGCTGAAGGAACTGGCGCAGAAACACGGCGTCAGCGACCGCCTGAAGATCCTCGAGGAAGGCGTGCCGCAGCTGTTTTGATCAACACCTCGCGTAAAACAACGCCGTCGCCTGTGAGCCGCCAGTATCAGACGTTCCCACTTGAACTGCTGTCTCGGGCCTGCGGATCGGAGAGCAGCCCCATCCTCCCGTTTGGCTGTCATCAAACAAGGAAGATGAAAACCAAGACACCAGTGTCAACGGCTTGTGGCCAAAACCAAACGCGCCCCGCATTTCTCCACCGACAGCACGAACTTTACTTCCCCGGACGCCGTTCCTACCCTCCACGAGAATTGTGTTGAAATGGGTGCCTGCCCGACGGGGAAGGCGGCCGGCAACACATCGCAACCACTCAAAGACAAATCGTGATCTCTGTCATCGCCGGCGCATTTTCAGCAGGAGTCATCCACGTCCTTTCCGGGCCGGACCATCTCGCCGCCGTCGCGCCGCTGTCGCTTGATTCGCGAAGACGCGCCTGGACCACCGGCATTCGCTGGGGTCTCGGCCATTCCGCCGGCGTGTTGATCGTCGGATTGTTCTCGCTGGCGCTTCGCGGGATTTTTCCGCTGGAGGCGCTCTCCTCCTGGGCCGAGCGCCTTGTCGGCGTCGTGCTGCTGGGGATCGGAATCTGGGGCCTGGGCAGCGCGCTCCGGCATCATGTTCACGTCCATGAACACTCGCACGACGGCCAGACCCACGCGCACATCCATGTGCATGGCCACGGCGGCGCTCATTCGCACGAATCGGCCCCGGCCCAACCGCACACGCACACGCACGCCGCCTTCGCCGTCGGCACCCTGCACGGGCTCGCCGGCAGCTCGCATTTTCTCGGCGTCCTGCCCGCGATGGCGTTTCCGGATCGCCTCCAGGCCGCCAGCTACCTGTTCGCCTACGGCCTCGGCAGCATTCTCGCCATGGGCATTTTTTCCACGGCGATGGGCTGGATGATGCGCCATTTCTCGAAGCGCGGCGTCCACGCGTACCAATGGGTCATGGGCGCCTGCTCCGCGGTCGCGCTCGCGGTGGGCGGTTACTGGCTGCTGAACTGACCTGCCGCAAATTCCGCCTTGGGACTTTCGCCCTTCCGACAAAGCCGCTAGGTTCCACCCGTCATGGCTTCGCCTGCGCCAACCGCAATCGACTGGAAAAAGCTCCGCGAGGATTTCCCGATCCTCCGCGAGCAGATCAACGGGCATCCGCTCATCTACTTCGACAACGGCGCCACCGCGCAGAAACCGCGCGCCGTCCTGCAGGCCATCCAGAACTTCTACGAGCACGAGAACGCCAATGTCCACCGCGGCATCCACGAGCTGAGCAACCGCGCGACCGCCGCCTACGAGGGCGCGCGCGCGCGGCTGGCCAGGTTCCTCAACGCCCGCGCCGCGCAGGAAATCATCTTCACGCGCGGCACCACC
The DNA here is from genome assembly GCA_039806925.1 of Limisphaerales bacterium. Lineage (GTDB taxonomy): Bacteria > Verrucomicrobiota > Verrucomicrobiia > Limisphaerales > JADJPG01 > JADJPG01. The sequence goes on along the minus strand of JBDHQG010000098.1, from coordinate 4,359 downwards.
GAAGGCATCAACCTCGTCGCCGAAACCTGGGCGTTGAACCATCTCAAGAACGGCGATGTCATCCTGCTCTCCGAGCTTGAGCACCACAGCAACCTCGTCCCGTGGCAGATGGTCGCGCAGCGAACCGGCGCGCGGCTCGAATACATCCCCGTGACCGGCGACGAAGGATTGCTCGACCTCAGCCGCCTGGACGAACAGCTCGCGCGCGGCGTGAAGCTGCTCGCGATCACGCACATCTCGAACTCGATGGCCGTGGTGAATCCCGTCGCCGACATCTGCGCCCGCGCCCGCCGGCCCGGCGGCGTCACCGTGATCGACGCCGCCCAAAGCGCGGGGCACCTGACGCTCGATGTGCAGTCCATCGGCTGCGATTTCCTCGCGTTCAGCGGCCACAAGATGTGCGGCCCCACCGGCATCGGCGCGCTCTATGGCCGCCGCGAGATTCTCGAAAACCTCGCGCCCTACCAGGGGGGCGGCGAAATGATTTCCAAGGTCGAATATTTCCAGACGACCTACAACGTGCCTCCGCACCGCTTCGAAGCGGGAACGCCCCACATCGAGGGCGCCGTCGGGCTGCACGCCGCCGTGGATTACCTCGACGCCATCGGCCGCGACCACATCTTCGCGCACGATCAGGAGCTCGCCCGGTATTGCGCCGAACGCCTTCGCGAATTTCCGGGCGTCCGCATCTTCGGCCCGACAAGCGGCCGCGCCGGCCTCGTCAGCTTCGTTCTGCCAAACGCCCACGCGCTCGATGTCGCCACGATGGTCGACCAACGCGGCGTCGCGCTGCGCGCCGGACATCACTGCAACCAGCCGCTCATGGCCCGGCTCGGCGTGCCGGCGACGCTGCGCGCGAGCTTTTACTTCTACAACACGAGGGAGGAAGTCGACCGCTTCATCGAAATCCTCCACAAGGTGAACAAACTTTTCGCGAACTGATCCACACCATGCCACTCACTGCGAACTCGACGATGGAACAGGTGCTTGCCGCGTATCCCGGGGCGCGCCGGGCGCTCTTCCGCAGGTATCACATCGGCGGCTGCTCCAGCTGCGGCTTCGCCCCGAACGAGACGCTGGCCACGCTCTGCGCCCGCAACGGCAGCCTGGACGTCGGCGAAGTCATCGCCCACATCCAGAGCGCGGCGGAGACGGACAGGCAGCTGGAGATTTCCCCGAAGGAAGTCGCGGATCGCCGTCAGCGCGGGGAGCCGATTCGCCTGCTCGATCTGCGCACGCGCGAGGAATGGGAGGCGGTCCATCTCGAAGGCGCGGACTTCGTGACGCAGGAACTCATCCAGCGCCTGATGGGCCGGGAAGGCCAGGAAAGCCTGCTCGTCTTCTACGATCACTCCGGCGCGAGCAGCATCGATGCGGCGGCGTATTTCGCGGGACACGGCTTCGCGAACGCGAAGTTCCTGCGCGGCGGCATTGACGCCTGGTCGCAGGAAGTGGACGCGAGCGTGCCCCGCTACAAGCTGGAGTCGGCGTAGCCCTCATCCGCCGGAGAATTTATGAACGACGAATTTCAGAAACGCGTGGACGCCGCCATCGCCAACCCGCAGAACATGGGCGAGATGGCCGGCGCGGATTCCATCGGCACCGTGGGCAACGCGGACTGCGGCGACATGCTGCGCGTGTGGGTGAAGTTCAAGGAAGAGAACGGGCGCAAGGTCATCGACAAGGCGAGCTTCCAGAGCTTCGGCTGCGAAACCGCCATCGCCGCCGCCAGCCTCGCGATGGAATTAATCCGCGGCAAAACGCCCGAGGAGGCGATGAAGATGCGCGGCGAGGAGTTCGCAAAGGATCTCGGGGCGCTGCCGCCGACGAAGGTTCACTGCACCCAGCTGGTCGAGGGCGCGATTCGCTCGGCGCTTGATTCCAATGCCGCAAACCCGGCACCGGCACCCGCGCCGGCAAAGCCCGTCGTGCCTCCGCCCCAGGGCAACCTGAACGAGAGCTTCAATCAGCCCAGGCAGGGCATGCGCGTGGTCTTCCTCAAACCGCAGGACGGCCCGCAGCAACAGCAATGACAACGAGACTCTGCCCGGTGTTCGTTTGTTGTTCATACCTCCCGACACCTCTCCGGAGTCGCAAGGCGACCCTCTGAAGGTAGCCGTGGGCTTCAGCCCACGGTGTGGTGTGGTTGGCGAACACGTCGCGGAGCGATGCTTGAAAGTTTCGTTCCTTTGGAACTTCCACTCAATCGTCGTTCCGCGAGGTGCCGATGACAATTCCACGTCACCGGAACCAACAAGAAAAAACGAGCGACCGCCTTCACGATCGCCCGTGTTGAATGACTCGCCGTCTGAATCACGGCACCACGACGATGCGGTAGAAGCGGCGCGGCGCGGAGCTGATGTTGTCCGAAACCATGATCGGCGCGCCGGTGGCCAACTGCGCCGCCCCGAGCGGGGTCCATTTCGCGTCGTTCAGGCTGTTCTTGTAGTCCACCCGGTAGCGCAGTCCCGCCGTCATGCCGAACGAGAACGAGACCGTGTTCCCGACAATCACTTCTTGCGCCTCCGTCAGCCCGGCTTCCAACCGCATTGTCTCATCGACGGGAACGGGAGGCCCATAAAAATCCGCCCATCACAAGCATTGCCGCCAACGAGGTCAAAAACGTGGCGTTCCGAAGCGTCAGCCAATGCCCGGAAAGCCCAACGAAGTCCGCGACGCGCATGAAAAACCGAGAGACTTTGGCTGAAACCGGCATCGGAGGCCTGTCGGGAGGAGCGGGGGGAGGTGGCATCGGCATGGGTTTGGGTTCTATCACTCCCGATTCACTTAAGATTTTTTGGATCGTATTCTCGGAGAAGGATTGCCGCACAAAACCATCAATTTCCTTTGCGACCAAAGTCCGTTTCATCTCGCGATCCGGCCCAGGATACGGCCTGGCGTTCATAAATAAGATTTCTCCTTCAATCCTGCGATTGGTGATGCCAGTCGGAAGGAAAACGTATTTTTCAAAGAAGGAATTTGTAAATCCCGCATGCGTTCCAAAAGCTTGGAACTGAGCGTGCCAAACATGTGGATACTCTTTTCCCAAACCCGCAAACACTTGCCCGAAATTTGTGATCCGCACGTCGAGGTGATCGATCTGATACGACTCCACCATTTTTATGAGGCTAAAGATTGTCTGAGCCTCCGCTTCAAATTGTCGTTGCTTTCGTTCACAGCCTGTTGGCAGCACAAGAACAAGGAGCCATACGATGTGTGGGCTTAAACGCATAGTCAGTTCAGCCAGCGGGTTGCACTTCGAAAGCGGACTATCGTCCGCGGGCTGAAGTTTTCTTTGGCCAGCCCCTGTGGCGCACCAGTAATCATCAGTCCATCCTCTTCATGATCTTCTGATTCGCCATTCCTTCCGGGCGGATGACCAATTTCATGTGCCATCACGGAAAAAACGCGTTGGATGTATTTATCGCGTAGCGACGGAGCCTTTATTACATGAGTAAAATCTCCGGCCATTGGATCTGAAGGATAACGCCGGCCAAACTCATAATCCCGGATGTTTTCCAAGAAGACCACCGAGTAGCCGACGGCGATGTACAGTTGTTCCGGAACAGTAGGCACGCGCGTCTCCGGGGTGCCTCCGGACAGCGGAATTTCCTCGTCAGGCTCGCCGTCATCCGGGGCGGTGGACTGGTAACCGAAGACCACCGAGAAGGCCCAGAACTCGGGGCGGTCCGCTCCTTTGAGCTGCAGATTTCCATTGTCAAAGACCGTGCCAAAGATGCTATGGCCCGGTTCCTGGCGCTTGAAGGGAACCGTCGAGATCGTGTTCCAGCCTTTGGAGTTCGCATCCACGAGTGTGAGATAGGCCGGCGCGAATTTCGGTTCCGCCGCCTGCAGGAAGGGCGTGACGTGTGCCAGCGCGGGCACGGGAGGCGCGGCCAGGCCAAGATTGGAGGGATACAGCGGGAGATCGTTCGCCAGATAACGGTCATCGTCGTCGAACAGCCGGGCCGTCTGGCCATTGCTTAACCCGCTGGGCACTCCCAGAATCTCCACCGTCGTCCCGGCCCGACCGTTCAAGTAAGCCAAAGTCCATGAGTTCGTCACTGCAAACGAGCCGAGTCCGCTGATCTCCAGTTTGCCTCGTTCAAAAAGCCCCACCCCATCGTCCGCGCCGCCGTGAACCAAGGCTACATGCGAACGGCCTGCTGTCGGGTAATTCAGCCGAAACCCGCTTACCGTAGCACTCACATAGTTCACCTCCGGGCCGGATGCTGGCGGGGCGGCCATCGAGTCAAACTCGAGGTGCAGCTTGCGCCACACGGTGAGCATGGGCGAGAGCGCGCCGACGAAGCCTTCCACCGGCTCCTGATCCGGGGTCACATACAGCGCGCTTTGAAT